>JAHENP010000316.1 GCA_018609965.1 Haloferacaceae archaeon | reverse complement strand
GGAGGTAGAGGGGGGCCGCGAGGGGAGGTAGAGGGGGTGTGAAGGGGCCGTGAGGGGGGGTCGGAAGGGGTCGTGAGGGGGGTTGGCGGTGACACCGGTAGAAATCGAGGGTATGAGGAAGGTGAGCGGCCCCGTAAGAAAGGTAGCTGGGGTGTCCGTAGAGGGGTTCGAGGGGGGTGTGAAGGTGAGGTAGAGGGGTGGTCGTGCAACGTCGACGGCGACCTCGTGACCGACGTGAGCGACGGCGAGGTGGGCGACCGCCGGCTCCGTGACGGAGATCGTCGTCGGCGACGGCTGGGTCGAGGTGACCGGCGAGGTGGGTGTCGTCGGCAGTGACGACGGTGGGCGTGGCGAGCGTTCGAGACGGCTCCGCGGCGGCACCGACACCGGCTCCGTCGGCGACGGCGTGGGCGGCTCCGTCGACGACCGACGGCGGCGGGGAGGCGGGCAACGAGCGGCCCCGTCGACGACCGGCTCCGTCGACCCCACGGGGGTTGGGGGGTGATTGGGGGTCGACGGAACCACTAAGTGCTGGACGGGCGTTAGCAGGCTGTACATGCCCGGTTCGGGCATGGTTCCAGATGAACCCGTTGTGGGGTTGAAGCGGCAGAGTGAGCCGGCCGAACGTCTCCAGTAGAGGGTTCCAGATGAACCCGTTGTGGGGTTGAAGCCTCGCCGTCGACGGAGTCGTCACGCCCGGTGTCTCCGCGTTCCAGATGAACCCGTTGTGGGGTTGAAGCGACGAGCGGGCGACCGGCTCCGGCACCGACGACGGCGAGGTGGGCGACGGCTCCGTCGACGACTCCGGCTCCGTCGACGCTCGCGACCGCTCCGGCTGGGCGGCGCGGCGGCCGGGGCGACGGCGGGCGTTCGAGACGGCTCCGTACGTCGACGGCGCACGGCGGCTGGGGCGTGAGGCTCCGCCGACGCTCGCGACCACTCTGACGACGGCTCTGTCGGCGGTGATCGACGGCAAGGTGGGCGACGACGTGGGCGACGGCTCCCGTCGACGAGCGGCTGGGGCGACGGCACCGACCGGCTCCCGCTCGCGACTGACGGCGTGCGCCCCGATTCGCTGGTTCTGCCGCCGCTCGTACGGTCTACACACCGGTTCTGGAATCGTAACTGTGGGGTAGACGTGGGGGAAACCGGGTTCCAGCCGGCCGTCAGTCGTCGCCGACGGAGATCTCGGTCGTCGTGGAGGCGGAGACTGCGAGTTCGTCGGTGTCGAGAATCTCGGCTATTTGTTCTGGCCCGAGACCGGCGTCGGCGTCGTCGGCGGCGCGGAGCAGTTCGGCGTACGTGCCGGTCGGGACAGCCGCGGTGTCACCGCGACAACGGACGTAGTGACGCGCCGCGGCGTCGAGCGCTTGAGACGTGTGCCCCTCGCCGGTCGCCTCGCGAAGATCTTCCCAGAGTCGTTCTCGGTCGTCTGTCGACTGAATCCGCATACGTCGGCTACGCTGTCACGGGTCGAAAGTCCGGCGACTGGTTGCACAACCCCCTCCGTTCAGGGTGGTTGAGCCGGTAGCTGGAACGCGGTGAAGCCGGGGTTCGGGCGTGATCGACGCCGGCGAGCGGGGGGTGACGCGGTCGATCACGCCCACCTCACCGGCGCCGTTGCACAAGGGGGGTCGCCGAGAGTTGTGCAACGAGGGAGATCGTCGTCTCGACGCCGTGCGACCCCGTGGGGTCGTGTGGAAACCGGGTTCGACGGGGTTGCGCCGGCGCAAACCGTCGGCGTCGACGGCGCGGCTCCGTCGCGAGCGACGAACTCGCGTTCGTCGTCGGCGACGCTCGCGACCGGCACCGGCGTGACCGACGCTGGCTCCGTCGACGACAGCGACGACGAACTCCTCGGGAGTCGGCGTGGCCCACCGCGACCCACACCACGAGACGGCAGTGACGGTGGCGACGTGGGGCGAGGTGGGCGACGTGGGCGGCGTCGACGGCTCCCGGTCGCGACCGCTCCGCCTCCCGTCGACGAGCGGCTGGGCGACGGCGGTCGGCGGCTCCGTCCGACGGCGTGCGGCGGGGAGGCGACCGCGACGCTCGCGACGGCTCCGTTGGCGGCGGCGAGGTGGGCGGTCGTGGCCCGGTGTGGGCCATAGGCTTAACTACCCGTGGGTCGTAGTGGCCCAGTATGGGCCAAAGCACACGCCCGACGGTGACGCTCGAACCGGACACAGACGAGTGGGTACGCTCCGAAGCCGAGCGACGCGACGTGTCGATCTCGGCAGTGATCAACGACTCCGTTCGTGCGGCGGCCGGCGCGGGCGAGACGCCGTACCTCGGCGAGGAAGGCGACACCGGGCCCGTGACGGTGGGCGACCTCCACCGACGGCTCAAGCGGCTGGAGTCTCCCGACGCCGTCGTCGACGACCCCGGTATCGCCGCCGACCCCGACGCCGATGTCGACACCGACACCGTGGCACAGATTCGATCCGCGGTTGAGGCGCTTGACTGGGACAACGTGCAATACGCTCGTCGTGACAACCGCGTCGACGGCGTCGTTGCGGCATTGGAGTCGCTCGCGGCGGGGAGGCGTACCCGCTCGGGAGATCTCGCCGAAGTCGCCGACACGTTCGCCGACGTGTCGGCGCCCGGCCGGTTGCTGTCGGGGGTCGCGCGACAACTCGACTGCGTGGAGACACCCGTCTCGGGGTCAGACCGGTACGAGTGGGTCGGGTTCAACTCCGAGGGTGCTTCATGAGCGGTATCGAGCGGTTGCTGGTGGAGCTGTCCGACGACCAACTCGACACGCTCGCGGCCGGAGGAGTCGTCTCGGTCGCGGGGGACAGCCGCGAGATCGTCGTCGGCGGGTCGGAGTCAGGCGTTCGGGAGGCGGCCCGCGAGACGGCGGACCAGGTTGTCGAGAACCCCGAGCGGCAGTCGACCGCGGCGGCCACGGTGCCCGGCAGTTGGAGGTGGTCGCCAGCAGACGCTCCAGTCGACGAGACGCGGCCGGGGACAGTGTCGGTTGCGGCGGCCGCCGCCAACCGCGTCCGACTCCGCGTGCGGCCGGAGGAACGGGCTCACGAGTCTGTCGGTGACGACGCGACAGCGTACCTGGAGCCAGCCGCCGCCCGACAGTTGGCGGACGTGGTTGACCCGGAACAGACTGACGTATCTCGCGCGTCGATGTGGACAGAGGCGTCGAACACGCAGACGCGGGTCGTCGTCGACGAGTCGCAGTCTGGCGGGCTTATCGTGAGCGTGGAGTCTGACCCGTCCGGCCATGTCGTCTTGCCCGACGACGGCGGCGAAACGGCCCCGCGCGGCTCTCTGCGGGAGGCGCTCGTCGACGCCGCCGAGGAGTTGATCGACTCGTGACTCGCGAGACGCCACCCGCACGCTGTCCGTCGTGCGACACTCGACTGCTGGGGTTCACGTGGTCGGACTACCAGGGCCACCTCGGGACGCACGACGACCTCCGCGGCCGTATCGCTCGCGACATGGTCGTCTCCGTCGACGACTGACGGCGTCGACGGCGTGCGAGGAGTTCCTCGCCGCCGACACCACCGTGCGACTGTTCTGACCGGCTTTCTGGCGGCTCACCCCAGTGAGCGGCGGGTTAAGGCGGGTTCTGGGGGCGTGACCCCGAGGGTTGACCCGCCGAGACCCCGGTCGCACCGCCCCGACCGGCGCCCGTCGGCGGCTGGGGCGGCTCCGTTCGCGACCGGCGGCTGGGGCGGCTCCGTCGGTGGTGATCGACAAGCGTGGGCGACGCGACCGACGGCGGCGGGGAGGCGGGCAACGAGCGGCCCCGTCGACGACCGGCTCCGTCGACCCCACGGGGGTTGGGGAGTGATTGGGGGTCGACGGAACCACTAAGTGCTGGACGGGCGTTAGCAGGCTGTACATGCCCGGTTCGGGCATGGTTCCAGATGAACCCGTTGTGGGGTTGAAGCGTCGTCGACCCAACCCCAAACACGAGGGACGCGGTGTTCCAGATGAACCCGTTGTGGGGTTGAAGCTCCGTGCCGAGCGTGTGAGCGGCGTCTCCAACGAGTGTTCCAGATGAACCCGTTGTGGGGTTGAAGCGAGTGTGACGCGCCGCGCGACTGTCCACGCTCCGAGGTTCCAGATGAACCCGTTGTGGGGTTGAAGCTCCGACACCGGTGCCGGCCGGTCGATCACGGCCGAGTCCCAGATGAACCCGTTGTGGGGTTGAAGCCCGTGCCGCCTCCGACCACCACTGTCCGGTCGTCCCGTTCCAGATGAACCCGTTGTGGGGTTGAAGCGTCGACGACGACCTCACCGTGTGGGCCACGCCGGGCCACCCGACCGTCGGCAAGACGAGTCTCCCCCCGCCGAGCGGGCCGGTGTGGCTCACCGTGACCCACACGGGGGAAGGCGCGCCGACGGCCGGGGCGACGGCGGCTCCGGCTCCGACTCCGGCTCCGTCGGCGGCGACCGACGACGTACGTCGACGGCGAGGAGTTCGTCGACTGCGGCGGCGGCCGGGGCGACGACGGCGAGGTGGGTCGACACCGCCCGCGGAGCGGGGCGGCAGTCGCGGCTGGCAGAGCTGTGATCGACGAGCGACCGGCTCCGTACGTCGACGGCACCGGTGGCGGCCGGGGGCGAGCGGCTCCGTCGACGGCACCGACGACGGCGACGTGGGCGACGGCGAGGTGGGCGGCGGCCGGCGGCGGTCGACGGCGGACGTGATCGACGAGCGGCGAGCGACGGCTGGGGCGACCGACGAGCGACCTCGGCGGCGGGAGGGGCGTGATCGACGCTCGCGACCGCCGGCTGGGCGCCGGCTCCGTCGACGACGTGATCGACGAGCGACCGGCTCCCTCCGACGGCTCCGTGGCGGAGATCGTCGTCGACGACGAGAGACGGCTCCGGGTGTTCGACGGCGGCGGGCGAGGTGGGCGACGCGACGGCGAGCGACCGACGAGAGACGGCTCCGTTCGACGAGCGGGCGACCGACGGCGAGGTGTTCGTCGTCGACGACGCTCGCGACCGGCTCCGACACCGACAACGAGCGGCTGGAGCGGCTGGTGGAGCTGTGGTGACGGCTCCGCTCGCGACCACTCCGACGGCACCGACGGAGCGACCGACGGCGGCCGGGAACACCGACGCGGCGACCGACGGAACGACCGACGACACCGACGGCGGGTGTCGTCGACGACGGCGCGCGACCGGCTTCGGCACCGACGACGTGATCGACGGCTCCGCGGCTCCGTCGTCCCAGGGGTGCGTGCAGGGAGGCGTCCGATGATAATATCTAAGACAAGGTGGGAATATAAGGCGTATGATATGAGTACAACAAACGAGGGGAACACAGACGAAGGGTTCTGGGACCATGCGCTCGGCTCCACTGACGAGGCGGTCGCGCGGACGTTCGACGACGAACCTGGAGGGGGTATCATCGACGGGACGGTGGAGACAGCCGACCATGTGCTCGGCTCCACTGACGAGGCGGTCGCGCGGACGTTCGACGACGAACCTGGAGGGGGTATCATCGACGGGACGGTGGAAACGGTCACGTTGGGGATACCTCTGTGGATTTGGGCGCTCGGAGCGGTTGCTGTCGGTATCATCGGACTCAAAACGGTGACGGGCACAGCGTCGAAAACACCAGTCGGTCAAGCAGCAAAAGCAGCGTTGTAGTGTCGGAGAACACCCGGTTCTCCGTCACTCGGCACGCTCCGACGGCCGAAACACCGGGAAGAACAGGGTGGAGACGGGGGTAGCGGGAGGCGTCGTGTCGGAGACTGGTATACAGATGGGTTTCTGACCGCAGTGTTCGCGCCGAGGAGTTCGTCGACGGCGCCCGGCGAGGCGGCCGACGCCGGCTCCGTTCGACGGCTCCCGCTCGCGACCACTCCGACGGAGCGACCGACGGCGAGGCGGCGGTGATCGACGCTGGCTCCGTCGACGGCGAGGCTCCGTCGGCGGCTCCGTGGCGGAGATCGTCGTCGACGGCTCCGGCGGCACCGACGACGAGCGGCTGGGGCGGCCGACGACGGCGACGCGACGGCTGGGGGCGACCGGCGAGGCGGGACGGCGTGCGGGGCGAGCGGCGGGACGGCGTGCGGGGCGAGGTGGGCGGCGACCGACGACGGCTCCCGACGGCGAGGAGTTCGTCGACTGCGGCGGCGGAGCGTGGGGCGTATCAGCGTCTCGACACCACGCTTCACAGCTCACCCACCACGCCGCCGTCCCACGGTCCACCTCCACCGCCATGCGCCGACCCCTCACCACACCGACACACTGTCGCCTCGACGAGCAGCGCCGCCGCCGGGCGAGGCGAGGCTCCGTGGCGGAGATCGTCGTCGACGGCGGACGTGATCGACGGCGGCTGGGGGCGACGGCTCCGTCGGTGGGCGGCGGGTGGGGCGGCTCCGTCGACGGCGGACGGGCGGGGCGACGTGGGCGGCGGGTGGGGCGGTCGACGACGGCTCCCGCTCGCGACGGCTCCGTCGACGCCCGGCGGCGACGGCTCCGTTCGACGGCTCCCGCTCGCGACCGCCGACCCTGTTCGCGCACGGATGTTCTCGTACAGGCTGTTCACAAGTTGGTCGTTTTATATAGGGGCGTGGGGTGTCCGAGACGGGGTGATCGACACCGACGGCTCCGGCTGGGGCGGCCGGCTCCGTCGACGAGCGGCGAGCGACGGCTGGGCGACCGGGCGTACGGCGGCTCCGCCGTGATCGACGAGAGACGACGACCGTCGACGGGGGCGTGGGGTGAGGTGTCCGTTGACCCCACGGGGGTTGGGGGGTGATTGCGGGTCGACGGAACCACTAAGTGCTGGGCGGGCGTTAGCAGGCTGTACATGCCCGTTCCGGGCATGGTACCAGATGAACCCGTTGTGGGGTTGAAGCGTCGGAACCGTCACGAGCGGCCGCTCGAACCGAGCGGTACCAGATGAACCCGTTGTGGGGTTGAAGCATCGTCGACGAGCGTGGAGGGTCGGTCAGGGTGTCGTACCAGATGAACCCGTTGTGGGGTTGAAGCGGAGAGTCGGACGCCGTTCGGCCCGCCACACCGCGCGTACCAGATGAACCCGTTGTGGGGTTGAAGCCTCCGGAGGGTGACGAATGACGACGGTGACGCTCAGTACCAGATGAACCCGTTGTGGGGTTGAAGCGACGGTTCCCGACGGCGCGGCGGCTCCGCCGCGCGAGAAATATCGTCTGTCCCCCGGAGGAATTAAGAGGGTGAGCGACGAGTTTGCCGGTATGGACATCGAGAGAGACGACAGCCGAATCGTCGGGAAACACGGACAACACCGCTCGACTGTCCGTGTCGACGGGGAGGTAGGCGGCGGCCGGCCCGTGATCGACCCGGACGGGTGGCCGGTCACGCATGAGACAGCAGTGACTGATGTAGAAGAGATCACTCTGCCGCGCGGAGGGGTCTCGGTCGTCGGCGGCGGCCGACTCCCGCAAGAGTCGTCGACGACGCTCACGGAGGGAGACGTGGTCGTCGTGGAGTCACCGGTCACGTCGGTCGTGCGGGTCGACGGCCGGACACGGGTCTCGATTGACGGCCACGGTCGCGCGACACTCCACCCGTCGGGAGACGCGGCCGTGGGGTGGGTGGCGTCCGACGACGACGATGGTCCCGCGGAGATCTCTCTCCCGTCGGGTGACCCGGCGGGCGTCGCGGCGGCCGTGGAGGCGGCCGCGGTGATTGCAATGCCGGAGACGGAGACCCCAGACCGGACGTGGCCGGCGGCCCGGCGAGACGCTCCCGTGGTGGTCGACGGCCCGAGCGACCGCGGTACGTCTCCGTCGGAGGTAGATCGACCGGACACGGGAGTCGAGTTGTGTCTCCCGGACAGCCTGGAGTTCGTCGTTGCAGCATCGTCCCTCGCCGTCTACACCGGCGCCGAGGTGAGTGTCGACCCTGGTGCGTCGGAGGCGCGGCTCCGGGCCGCCGGCAGTGAGTGGTCGCTCGGGAGCGACCCAGACGCGGTTGACCGCCGAGCATCGTCGTGGCTTCGACGAGTCTTCCACCTCGACTGTCACGTCCGGGCCGCCGGGCAACACGGCTCCCGGCTCCAAAACCACGACAGCGTGTTGGCGGCTGTCGAAGCCGACGCTGAAACGCTGTACGAACTCCCGCTTGCCGAGCGGGTCGCGCGGTACCTCACGGCAGACGACCGAGTTGACGACAAACTGCCGGCATGGCCCGAAGTGCTCCACGTGGAGCCGAGCGTCGATCAACTCACGTCCGTCGTGGGGACACTCGGACGGCTTCCCGACGTTCGGCTCCCTCGCGCGCGCCAGATGGAACTGCCCGAAATGCTATACCAAGAGCGTGCGCGGGAGGCAATTCGCGGGCCGGAGGCAGTTGATCAGCCGACCCTGCGGCTGGCGCCGTCGTCGACGGGCGAGGCCATGACGGGCTGGGCGGCGCCGGGGGAGCCGGCGGGGGCGTTCGAGTTCTCGGCGCCGGCGCCGTCCCCAGCCACCGGGAGAGACGACGACCCGCTCCGAGCGACCGTCGTGGAGTGTGGCGGGGAAACGGCTGGGGAGACAGCACAAAAGTGGAGGGAGACAGTTGGAGACGACGAGATCGACCTCTCGGTGGTGTCGTCCCCAACAGTTGACCGACTCCAGACGGCGCTGAAGTCCCCCCACGACGTGATCCATGTGGCCGGCCACGACTCCGGGGAGGGGGTCGTCTGCGCGGACGGAGAGACGTTCGACGAGTTCGACGTTCCCGAAGCGGTCGCGCCCAGCGTCGTCGTCTGGAACGTGTGCGGCTCCGAGGAGTTGGCACGCACGACCGCCGAGCGGGGAGCCGACGCGGCGGTCGGAACGCTCGGGACAGTCTTCCGCGAGGATGCTCGTCGGGACGGTGCCGACCTGGCTGGGCTGTTGTCTCACGGGTGGTGTGTCGAGCGTGCCGTCGATCTACTGCGACGGGCGCGCGACCCGCTCGGGTGGGCGGTCGTCGGGGACGGGGCGACCCGCGTTGCCCGGTCACCCGCAGTGTCCCCTCCGCTTGTCGTCGTCGACACAGACGAGCGTACAGTGAGTGTCGATCACCGTTCGCCGGACTCACCGGGGTCAGCCATTTCTGATGTTCTGAAGAAATCCGACAGACTGGGTGGAACTAAGACGTACGAACTGGGTGAAGACACGAGAGCAAAACTCCGCGACCGGCTCAACTCACCAGTGGTGATCGACGACGAACTGCGCTGGCCAGCAGATCTCTAACTGCCGCCCCCGACTTCTGGCGGGCCGGTCCAACCGACTCCGTCTTGCGTTTCGAACGTTCCGTTCTCTGTTCCGAGCGTCGTGGCGTCGACGGCGGTCGCGGCGTCTCCGGCGAGCGTGGCGGTGACAACGAGTGTGGCGGCGACGACGACGACAACGACGGCCGGACGCGCGACAACCGCCGCAGTGAGCCTTTCCAGCATAGGTAGGGAGTCGTTCTGCCGACACTTATACCCCCGTGACGAAATCCTTTCAGACAGAGAAGAAGAAGAATACAAGTGGGAGCGGAATAATGTCGAAATAGCATGAACGTCACTGTCTCCGGGGTTGAGGAAACACTCCGCGAGGTGCTCAAGACGGCTGACGGCGAGGCGCCCGTCGTGACCGTTCCGTCGGTCCCGTCGCTGTCGTCCGTGGTCGGAGTGATCGACACACACTCGTGCCGTCTCGTTGTTGACGAGGGCGTTCTGGAAGCGTCGGGGTGGCCGACCCTCGGGCGGCTGTCGGACGTGATCGCAGACACCGAGTTGCGTACGTCGTCTATTGATCAAACGGCGGTCGTGACCCAACAGGCTGTTGGGACCATATCGACCGACACCCGACCACCGACCGGAGTGGTCGCGGAGCCGTCTGACGGGGTGATCCAACAGTTCGAGTCTATCTGGCGGGAGTCGTCGTCGCGCGAGGTGTCGTGCCCGACGTACGAGTCGGTGATCGACGCGGTCGCGACGGTCGGGGACGACTCCGCGGTTGACGACGTTCAGGACCTGTGTCAGGCGGTTCGGGGCGACGAGTCTGCGGACACTCCGGTGGGCGTGGCGGTGTGGGCGGCGGCAAGGTCGGAGCCGGAAGTGACCACTCTGCGCGAGAAGATACCCCCGCGTCTGGGGTGTGGGGAGCGTACCGTGTCCCGACGTGTCCGACAACTCGCAGATGTGGGATTGATCCGATCTCTCCGTGTCCCTGACGGCTCCCCCGGCCGTCCCTCGCAGACGGTGACACGCGAACAGAATCCTCCGCTCACCTCGGTCGGTCGTCGACAGTTGCTGTCTGTCTCAGGTTGATCCTTTCTCGCCAGCGACACCCCCCTTTGTGGCGAGAAAATGTGGTTTGAACGTTCTACCTCCCGTCTGTCGTGGTGTGAGACGCAAACTAAACCACGGGACCGAAGGGGAAGCACTGGAGTTCGGCGGGCCGGTGGAGTTCGTGATCGTCACCCAAGGGGGGTCGGTCAAACTCTCGTTCTGGAGAAGGACAGACTCCCGACGGGCGGTGTTCGTCGGCGAACAGGCGGCGCGGCGGCTGGCGGACGCGGCAGTCGGAGACGCCGACGACGGGGAGATCGTCACGGAGACGGCTGAAGCCGGTGCTGAGGTCGTCGTCCGCGAGCGGGACGGACACCGAGAGTTGACCGTGCCGCGCCAGCTTCGACGCGGTCGGCGCGTGGTGCGGCTCAACCCGTTCGAGACGGCGGTCGCAACCGGGCTTCGCGAGGCGGCCGCCGAGGTCGAGCGCCGGGCACAGGCGGGAGGTGAGGCGGCATGACAGTCTCGGGGTCTCTCCGCGAGGTGGTGGAGACGCTCGTGACGGTTCCGACGACCGCGGCGGCGGTCGTGGGGGGTGAGCGGCGGTGACCAACGCGCGACGGTTCGAGGCGGCTCCGGTCGGGTTCGCGAGCGTCTCCGAGGTGTTCGCCAGCGTCGACACGGTCGCAGTCACGTCCAACGAGACGCTCCGGGCCGTGGTTGACGCGGTTCACGACGGCGTGATCGACCCGGAACGCGTCGGCGTCGGGGGAAAGGCCAACGTGTCGACACTCGGGTGGCCGCACCGACAGCGTCTGGCGTCGCTCGTCGACGGTGACCGCGTCGACCTCGTGGCGCGCGACGACGACGACGGCTGGCGAACGGTCGTCACCGGATGGGTCGATGGACAGCCGCGAGCGGCCCGGAGACACGTCCCGCAGATGGAACGACACGTGTGGGTCGTCTGTGACGGCGACGCTCCCGACGCCGACGGGGAGATCTCCGTCGACGCCGTCCCGGAGCCGGCGGTCCGACGCGCGGTTGACGCCGCTCCCGACGCCGTCGGCGAGGTGTTCGAGGCGGCTGGCGAGGCGGCGGGTGGATGGCGGTCGTCGTACGGCATGCCCGTGGCGGCGCTCGCGGCGTGGGGGTTCGCACGGGCCGCGCAGTGGGCAGACGCCGAAGAGTGGGCAGACGCCGTCGGTCTCGCCGACCGCGACCGGGTGAGGGAGCTTGTCGAGACGGTCGAACACGAGGGTCTCGCCAGCCTGGAGATCGACGATGCGCTCCCGTGGGTGTTGACGCTGGCGCGCCGTGCGCTCGCCGACCGGCGTGACGCCGGTGTCGATCCCGACCGCGGCGGTTCCGCGACGACAGCCGACTGACGACTCGCGTCGCCGATGACCCTCGCGTCTGGTCGACGCGCGAGGCGAGGCACGAGGTCGACCAGCATCACCCTGTCTCGCGGGTGGGGACGCTTCACCCCCCACCTAACCCTCACAGAGAGTCCCTGACACGTCTGTTCTGCACTTTCACCACCCTCGCGACCGGTGTTCCCCCCGCTCGTCACCCTTATGATGATAGAGCATACACTCGGGAGTAGACAAGATACGCGTGAAACCCCTCCCACAGAAGGGAGGAGCAGACAACACCGGCGAATCGGCCCGAACAGATTGGAACCCTGCAACGGCCGATACCGGTCCTACACCCTGTCTTCGCGTCTGTTCCTCTCTTGGCCGGCCGCAAAAGCGTGACGCACACGCGGACCGGTTGATCGAACCGCAGGCGAAACCAACCCCGACTGACGAGACCATCGAGACTGTGAGAGATCCTGTAGTCACTGCGACGAGAACACGTACAGACGGTGAGACGGCATGACTGACCCGGATTCGGTTGTCGACACCGTGCGAGAATGGTGTCGTGTACGGGATGTTGACCCCGCGGAGGCGGCCGTTGCTCGCGTCGCTGGCTCACCGGAAATCGACGCCTCCCCGGCGGCCGTCGCCGACGCGCTCGGACACCTCGCCGACGGGCGGGCAACGGGCGTGACTGACGACGCGCCGGGGGACACCGCCAAGGGCGACCCGTTCGACCGCGACGACGGCGGCTACATCGACGACCCCGACTGGCGCGGAGACCGCGACGCTGTCCGTGACCACTACCGCCGGGCCGGCGAGGCGTTCGACGCGCTCGCGGAGCTGGGCGACGAGTATCCGTGTCTCGGTCACGCCGCCAAAAGCGGCTGGTACAGCAACCGACCGGTGACCGACCCGGACGTGATCGACGCCGGCTGGCAGACGCGCACGCGACCGCTCACTCTCTCCCGTGACTGGGGGCAGATCCAACGTGACCTCGGCACCGACGGCGACGAACGGACGGTGTACCAGATCACCTCGTGGGACGACCCCGCGGCCGTCACCGACACGACTCTGTCGCGCGAGACTGACGACGGTCGCGAGTACCGCACCGGCTCCCCGACTCCAGAGTATGCCGACCTCCGCGGGTTCGGCTTCTGGGTTGACTTCGATCTCCGAGACGAACTGAAACCCCAGCGTGGGAACCTCCCCGACCGGACGCGTGCCACCGTCGAACGGGCCGCGCGTGCCATGATCGACGAGGTCGCGGAGTTGTACGGTGTCGAGACGGACGCGGTGTACGCGCTCGACTCCGGCGGAGGGATGTACGTCTACGGGCCGCCAGAAGCCGCGTTGCCCGTTGCTCGGCTGTTCGAAGACGACCGCGCTCGCGACCGCGTCATGTCGGAACTGCGCGACCGGTTGACCGAGTGGAGTCGGAATATGTGGAGCCGTGTCTGCGACCGCGTCGACGGAGCCGACCGCGTCGCCGACCCTGACTTTGTGCAGAACGTCAACCGAAAGTCGAAGGCTCCACTCGCGTTGCACGGTGATCACGACCTCGTGTGTGTCCCGCTCCGCGACCGCGACCCCGAGACGGGCGCCGTGCGTGGGTCGGTCGACTACGCTCCGACGCTCCCGTCGGCGGTCGACGACGACGTGATCGACGCGTCGGCGGCATGGGCGCGCGGTCTCACCGACACCCGACACACCGACTCCGTGAGCGACCTCGTAGCGACGCTGTGGCCGTCGCTGTCCGCAGAGTGTGACTCGTGGGCCACTACCCTCCAGACGTGGCTCCGCGGAGAGACACACGTCGAGGGACGGCGCGCACACGCCACCGACGCCGCAGACGCCGACGCCGACCGGCGGGCCGCACGCCGCGCCGACCGTGCCGGCGGCGCTAGCGACGAACTGGCGGACGCCCCCGTTACGCCGAACCGTCGCGAGGTGTTCGACGCTGTCGACGCGCTCGACGCCGAACGGGTCGCCGAGGCGACGGTCGTCGCTCAGTGGACAGAAGCCGCCTCGGGGTTGACCGACCGCTCGGGAGACGGCAAACGCGCGTTCGTCCCGGTGTGGGGGCGCAACGCCGACTCCGGCAACGCGAACTACGTTCACACCGGCCGTGGCGGCTGGTGGGTCGACACTGGAGACGGGACTGGCGGTGGGCCGGTGAAAATGGCGCTCGTTGCCGCCGGCGAGATCTCGCACACTGACGACCCCGACCCCGAACTGCGGGGTGTCGGACGCGAGTGGCTCCGTGATCACGGGTTTGCCGTCCCCGCCTACACCCCAGACGCGGAGACGACCGACCCCGACACCGGTGAGCCGTACGGCCGCATGCCGTTGTGGTCGCTCCGCGAGGCGGCCGTCACGTTGGACGTGTGCGACCGCGACGCGTTCGTCTCTCGCGACGCCGAGACGGGCGGCGTCGTCGACGACCCGAGCGACCACGACGGCGACACCTACCTCGGGTTCCCCGAGGGAGCGACGTACAACGCCGCGTTGGAAGCGTGTCGTGAGGTCGGTCTCGTTCCCGGCCGCGAACAGTGGGCGGCCGACGACGAGCGACCCACTCCCGGCGGTGATCACGACGACCCCACCGAGGTCGACGTGGCGTTTGATCACGAAACCGCGTGGGCCGCCGCCGACGCTGTTGCTCCCGACGACCTCGGCGACGCACCGAGTGATCACGACGGAGTTCAGCAGTCGCGTGACGGCGACGCATGGGTGTGTGCTCACTCTGGCGTGCGGTGTGACGTTGTCCGGGCCGCCGCCGTCGCGACCGGGCTTGTGCCACACGCCGGCGTCGGTCTTGACGCCGACGACTACACCCGTGCCTACGAGTGGGCGCGCTCCGAGTGGGACGCTCCCCTCCCGGAGTATGTCGACCGTGAGACTGTCACCGAACGGTGGTCGGTAGTGAACGGCGCGCTCCGTCGGCTCCGGTTCGATCACTTTGACCGCGACGCCCTCAACTCGGAGCTGGAGCCAGCCACCGACGACGGTGACGTTCGCGCCCGTATCGACCCCGTCTGGCGGCAGTCGGACTCGGGGGAGTCGGTTCTGCTGTTCGACGACAGCGGACGCGTGTACGACTGCGACCCTGCGTTGGATCGAACCCTGCGACCGTTGGAGGTCGTCGCGCTTGACTCCGGTCTCGTCTCGTGGGCCACGCTGGCGAGCGACGACGGTCTCACCGGTACCGCGTGGAACACCGCCTACTGGCTGGCGCGTACCGTCTACGGCGCGCCACTCCCGGCGTGGGACGGCCGCGCGCCGCGTCACACGGTTGTGCTCCCCGACGCCGACGATCTCCCCGACGCCGCCGAGGTTGACGCCGCCGACCGCCTCCAGGGCGCGCGCGACGCCGTCGCCGACCTCTACGACGACGCCGCCACGACGCCTGGCGCGGATGTTCTCCGTGTGCTCCCCGCGCTCGGGAAGACCCACCAGGTAGCTCACCAGGCGAGCGACCACCCTGTGTTCTACGGCGCGCCACGCGCCGAACTGATGAAAGGTATGCTCGACCGGTGTCGTGACGCCGGTGTCTCGGCGTACGCGCTCCCCACCTTCGGCGAGGTTGCCCCGCCGGACCACGTCGTCGACGCCGGCGCCCGCGCCGTTCGCGAGGAAGGACAACAGTTACTCCGCGACCGGGCGGCGCTCGTCGACGAAACCGAAGACCGGCTTGACGACGGCGCGACGGTGCCCCACCCCGGCGACCTCGGCGACGACGACAGTGCCGATCTCCCTCGCGAGTCGTGCGAGACCGCCGACGGTGTTCACGGCCCCGAGTGGTGGCTGGCGGTTCACGTCGCTCGCGAACGCGGTCACCGTCCCGAGCGGCTCCACTCTGACGGGACGACCCTGTTCGGCGACCCGCTCCCGTGCGCCTGCGACGAGTGTGTCGACCCCGCCGATGATCACGACCACGACGCCCACCGTGACACGTTGTGTGCCTACAGCCGCGCGTGGGAACACGCCGCCGACCCCGACCACCCGTTTGACGTGTTGATTGGACACTACACTCTCGCCCATGTGCCGACGGCGCGGTCGTACATCGCCCGCGACTCCGACGGCGAGGTCGTTCGCGAACCCCGTACCGTCGCGCTCGACGAGTTCGTCGGCGACGCGTTCCACGAGTCGTTCGGTGACGAGTGGCGGGACGCGGCGGTGTGGGCCGGCGGGTTGCTCGACTCGGGTGTCGTGGACTTCGCCGACCTCACCGAGCGTGGGCTGTGGTCCGACGACGCTGTGCGCGGGTGGATCGACGGCGAACCACCCGACTCGCTCGCCGAACTCGCCGACACTCTCGCCATGCTCCGGGAGTGTCTCGCCCGTCCGGCCGCCGTCGCACGCGACACCCTCAACTCGTCTGCACGGCCGGCCCGTACCGACGCCGTCGACACGCTCGAACACGTCGCCGACCTCGGGTTGCCGTCTCCCCGTCGGCTGGAGACCGTCTACCGAGCGGTCGCTCGGCTTGACGACGACGACCGCGACCGTCGCGCCGACGACGAGATCGACGACATGGCACAGAGTCTCGCCACCCTCCGACACCGGCTCCGCGACGCCGGTGTCGACTCCGTCGCGGAGCTGGTCGACAGTCGTCTCGCCGCCGCTCGCGACCACCTCGCCGGCGACCTCGCCAACGTCGTCGACGACGCCGTGCGGTCGCTCGCCACCGGTGACGCCGACACCGCAGTCGCGACACTCGACACCGCGTCTCGCGCCGTGCGTGGCGGCCGTGACGGAGTCGAGCAGGTAGCGTTGTGGTCCGACGACGGCGACTCTCACCCCCTCGCGCACACTCTGCTGGCGGCCGCGGCCGCCCCTCGCGACGCCGACGCGTCGACCGTCGTTGAGTGTGACGCGTTCGGCTGGGGCGGCGACGGTGACGGCCCGACCCGCGTCCAACGAGTCGCTGTCGGCAACCGCGACACTGTCCTCGCCGACCGCGACGGTCACGGCGCGACTGTCTCACACCCGCCCGCGTTCGACGGTGCCGACGGCGGTGACTGCCCCGTCGTGGGGCTTGACGCAACCGCTCGGCGCCGACTCTGGAGTCTGGCGCTCGGCACCGAGGTTGACGTGCGGGACGTTCACGACGACATGGCCGAACGACGAGAGTTCGTGCGGGACGTGTTCGGCATGTCAGTGATCCAAACGACCGACGACGCGTTGTACTACGAGGGTGACCCCTCCAGCATCGACCTTGACGGCCCGACGGAGTTGCTCCGGGAGATCTCCGAGCGACACGGTACCGACCCCGGCGTGATCACCACCAAGAGCGTGGAGACCCGACTCCAGGGGCGCGACGACGCCGTCGCCGAGGAGTGGGCGCACTACGGCGACCTCACCGGCTCCGAGCGACTCGTCGGTCACGACGTGGCCGCGCTGCTCGGCTGTCAACACTGGGGTGACGCTGTCGTCGAACGGTGGGCGGCCCTCGCCGGCGAGGAGGTGCATCGGACGGGCCACGGCACCGGGTTGTCGTATGGCTCCGGCGTCGCAGACGACGCGCTCGGACTCATGCGCGACGACCAAGTGCTCCAGGCGTTGCTCCGGTTCGGCCGGTCGGCTGGGTCGGACGTGACGGTGTACGCTCACACCGGTTGTCTCCGCGACGACGTTCCCGTCGTCGACCGCGGCGAGGTCGTCCGCACCTACTCCGAGACGGCCCAGACGGTCGCCGAGACAGCCGCCGACCTCACCGGCCGGTGGACACGCTCCGACCTCCAGCGTCGTCTCGAAGCCCGCGACGACGCCGACGACCTCGCCACCTCGGACAGTCGACTGCGGGGTATTCTCCGTGATCTCCGTGACCGAGGGTACATCGAGACCGTCGACGAGTCGCCCGGCCGGGCCACCGTGTACGGCGACGCCAGCAACTCTGGTGCCGGAGAGGTCACCCTCCCCGACACCGACACCGACGACGAACCCCCGGAAGACCACTCACAGTATACCTATACGTGGTCTCACCGGGTGGCCGACGGAACGCGGCCCGCCAACGGGGTGACCGCGGCGCGAGGCGCGACGATCCCGTCGCCAGACGATTCGACTGCGGTCGCCGAGGGCGACCCGCCGCCGTCGTAACGCCACCGGCACGGGGTTGAGAACGCCTCGGCGGACAGCCGCGCGTCTGGCGTCAACTCCTGGCGGGGCGCGCCTCGACTCCGTACGGCGAGGGGTGTTCTCCCGCTCGCGACCACTCCGACGCCGGCGACGACTCCGGTTCCGTTCGACGACCGACGACACCGACGGCGAGGGAGCTGGCAGAGCTGTGACGGCGTCGACGCGGCGGGGCGCGTGGGGCGCGGCTCCGGCTCCGGGGCGAGGAGTTCGTCGACGAACTCGCGACCGACGACACCGGCGTGATCGACGAGCGTGCGACCGGCGGCTCCGTCGTGATCGACGGCGGCTGGGGCGGCGAGGTGGGCGACGGCTGGGGCGCCGACACTCCGGCTCCGTCGACGAGCGACCGACGGCGGTGATCGACGGCGACACCGGTGGCGGCCGGCGGCTCCGTCGACGGCGACCGACGACGTACGTCGACGGCTCCCGCTCGCGACCACTCCGACAGCGACGGCGGCGACCGGCGGCTCCGTCGACGGCGACCGGAGACACCGACGCGGCGACCGACGACGGTGATCGACGGCGACGGACGTGGCGGGCGTTCGAGGCGGCTCCGTGGCGGCACCGACACCGGCACCGTGGCGGAGATCGTCGTCGACGAGCGGGCGAGGTGTGCGTCGACGGCTGGGGAGTTCGTCGACGAGCGGGCGGCGACGTACGCCGGCGGGCGTTCGAGGCGGCTCCGTCGACGACCGACGGCGAGCGACCGACGAGCGACGGCTCCGTCGACGAGCGACCGACGGCGGTGATCGACGGCGACACCGGTGGCGGCCGGCGGCTCCGTCGACGACGTGACCGACGACGAGCGGCTGGAGCGGCTGGTGGAGCTGTGGTGACGGCTCCGTCGTCGGCCGTTCGAGGCAGATAGAGGGTTTGAGGTGGCTGAGCGGGTCGGAAAGAGGGGTTTCGGGAGTCTCATGCCGGGGGTTCGAGGGGGTCGGAAGGGTGTCGCGGGGGAGGTAGAGG
>JAHENP010000315.1 GCA_018609965.1 Haloferacaceae archaeon | reverse complement strand
GGGGGCGGCACTGCTCGCGAACGACCCACACCTCACCCTGCAGGCGCCGCCAGTGTGGTACGAACAGGTGCTCTCACCGCCGGGGTACCGCGTCCGGGGGGTGACGTTCCCGGGTGTGCCGCCGGTCGTCATCGGGGAGAACGACCACGGCGCGTGGGGGTTCACCAACGCCAACGCCGACGTACTCGACTGCTACCGCTACGAGACCCGTGCCGACGGAACGGAGTACCGCTACGGCGACGAGTGGCGCGCCTTCGAGACGGACGACCAGACGATCCCCGTCGCCGACGGGGACGACCAGACAGTGACCGTCCGCCGGTCCGTCCACGGTGTCGTGGTGGACCGCGCGGCCGACGGTGACAAGCTCCGGCCGGCGGTCGGGGTCGCCTGGACCGGGCTGTCGGCGACGGACACCACGCTCGCGGTGCGGGACCTCAACCGTTCGACCGGTGTCGATGACGCCGCGGACGCGCTCCGGCGGTTCGACGAGCCGACCCAGTGTTGTGTGTACGCCGACCGGGACGGCGAGATTCTCTACCGCGTCACGGGGAAGGTGCCGATCCGCCGGACGAACGGGGAGCCGGTTTCCGGCGATCGGGTGTTCGACGGCTCCGCCCGCGAGGGGGAGTGGCCCGGCTACACCCCGTTCGGGGAGTCGTCGTGGGACGGCGCGATCCCCTACGCGGAGATGCCACACGTCCGGAACCCAGAGTACGTCGGCACCGCGAACCAACGGGTCGTCGACGACGGCGACTACCCACACTACCTCGCGGCGTCGTACAGCCCGCCAGACCGCGGGCGGAGGCTCTGGGACCGACTCGACGCGCTCGTCGACCGTGGCGACGTGACGCCCGAGGACCTCCGCGCGCTCCAGGGTGACGTGGTCTCGGAGCGGGCCCGTCGGTTCCAGTCCGTGCTCGCGGAGAGCCGGTCGTCGTTGCCGACTGCCCTCCAGTCGGTGGTCGACGAACTGACCGCGTGGGACGCTCGTCTCGACCGCGACTCGCGGGCCGCGTTGGTGTTCAGCAGGTTCCTCACACACTACCGAGCGGCGGCCGTCGAGCCAGTGTTGGCCGACGAGCTCGACGACCGCCGGGACCCCGGCGAGTACACCCCCAACGACTGGGTGTTGGCGGGGCTCCCCCCAGAGTCGCGGTGGTTCCCCGAGGGGCGGGCGGCGGCCGTCGAACGCGCGCTCCGGGCGGCCGTCGAAGAGATCGACGCGAACGACTGGGCGGTGTACGGCGACGCCCACCAGACGACGGTGACACACCCGTTCGACCGCGGCGGGCTCAACTACGAGGCCCACCCGACGGACGGGTCGGCGGCGACGTTGTTCAACGTCCACGACGCGGCCGACGCCGGCAGTAGCTGGCGGCAGGTGTGTCCGTTGGACGACCGCGAGTCGCGGTGTATCCTCCCCGGCGGGAACGACGGCTCGCCGTTCGGAGCCAACTACGGTGACCAACTGCGGGCGTGGGCCGACAACGAACTCAAACGGATGGACCGCACACAGCGTGGCGAACTGACTGTCTCCTTCGGGGGTGACGAGTGACCGACACTGACAGCCGCACGGCGACTGACGACAGCGCGGCGGTGACCGACGGCGGTGCGCCAACTGCAGAGAAAGCGCCAACGACGGGCCCGCTCGCGACGCTCCGCGGACAGTCCGGGCGGCGACGACTGGTGACGCTCGCGGCTGTCGTGGTCGGGGTGGGGGTCGCGTGGTTCCACTGGCTCGGGTTGGTCGTCGGCGCGGCACTGGTCGCGCTCCCACAGCGGTCGTTTCGGCTGGGGGTCGCGGCAGGGGTCGGCTTTGGCGCCGTCGCGGTCGTCGTGAACGTCGCCTTACTCGTCGCGAGCGGGCCGGCGGCACTGGCGACCGCGCTCGCGATGACGCAGGTGTTCGGGGTGAGCGTCGCCGCACCCCTGGCCGCCGGCGTGGTCGGCGGGCTGGTGCGTGGTGTCGTCTGACGACCACGACGGGTCAGTGTTTTCAGTCGGTAGTCGCTGGACACGGGCGAGACAGATGTCTGGTCCCCGTGTGTTCGTCGTCTGTGTGCTGGTCGTCCTCGCGGGCTGTGGCGGACTGCCGTTCGGCGGTTCCGACGACGGGACGCCGACGCTGGCAGAGGTCGCCGAGTCGACACCGACGGCAGAGACGACCGCGACGCCCACGCCGGACCCGACGACCACGGCCGGAGGGAACACGACTGACGCCGACACGGCCGGGACGAACCGGACGACACCTGCCGGAGAGAGCGGCAACGAGAGTGGCGCGGCGGACAGTCGGGAGCGCGACGGACGACAGGTGGGTGAGGCCATCGTCGGGAGCGGAGCGAACGCGACGGTGGAGGGTGGCCGAATCTCCTCTGATCGGCTCGTCAGCGCGCACCGCGCGTACTTCCAGCGGGCGGAGTCCGCAACCCGCGTGGAGTGGGGAACGGTGCGACTGGAGATCGGAAACGTCTCCGAGGCGGTGACAGTGAACGGCACCGGCCAGCCGGCCGCCGGGGTGAGTGTCGCGCGGACGAACGACTCGACCGACCGGTTGCGGACACAGTCGTTGCTCGGCGGGGAGATCGAGCAGTTCCTCGGTGACGACGCCGTGTTCGTCGGGAACGCGACACAAGTTGCGGTCCGCGGCGACCGGTCGGCGGCCGCCGAACGGCTCCAGACGGGGAGGCTGTCGAACGACTCCGCGCCGGGGTCGTACCGCAACGCCAGCGGCGCGGTGTTCGACAAGACGACCGCGACCGACGGTGAGGGGTACGACCACTCGTACAAACCCGCCGACAGCCAGTTGGCGAACCGGACGACCGGCAACGTCACCGACACGTTCCTCCCGACGCTGTCGGCGACGAACCTGACCTACCGCGGTGCGGGGAGCGTCGCCGGCTTCGAGGGGTACGTCTACGACGGCAACGGGACCGCGGCCGTCGACACCGACGAACTGGTGTTCGCCGGCAACGTCACCGGATTCGACACCACGGTCGTCGTCGCGCCGACGGGGTACGTCCGGTACGTGAACGTCACCTTCAAGATCGAGACGGCGACCGGGACCGCCGGCCAGTCGTTGGAACGCGCGATCGTCCGGGTTAACGACACCAGTGTGACGCCGCCCGCGTGGTTGGACCGCGCCCGGGCGAACCCGGAACGGACGCTCCTCGATTTCGGCGACGACACCGACTCCGGCGGGTTCGAGCGGACAGACGAGGCCTCCGAGACGGTCACGCTCGACGAGGGGACCGCCACGCTAAACGTGAGCTTACGACAACCGACCCTCGACCCGCGTGCGGCGATCACGGAGACTGCACGGTTCCAGACCGGGGCGATCGAGCGGCTCCGGGCCGGTCCCGTCGCCCGCTACGACTACGCCGAGGACGCACGGAAGGTGACGATCACGCTGACGTACGCCGACGACCAGGTGCCCGGGCCGGAGTCGAACCTCACCGCGGTGGTCTGGAACCGCGAGCAACAACGGTTCGTCCCGGTTGACGCCCGGATCGACACGGCGACGAACACGGTGCGGATCACGCTCACCGGCGACGCGACCGACGCCTCCCGCAACCGTGCGGTGGCCGTTCTGGACTACGAGCGCTACCTGGCGTTCCTCAACGAGGCGACGTGACACGGCGTGTCGACAGTCCGACGCGCGATCTCCGTTGCCGTCTGTGTCACAGCGCGGTCACGTCGCGCAACACACGCTCACGGCCGTCGACGAGCGCGTCCTCCAACGCCGTTCGGACCGGGCCGGGGTCGGCCGGACCGCCGGCGGCGGCGACGGAGCCGACAGAGTCGGGGTCGAACGCGACACCGAGCGCGTCGTACACGGCCGCCAGCACCCCACGGATCGACGCGCGGTCGGCGACAGTGACACTGCCGGCGACGAGCGCCGCCTCGCCGCGAACCCGTTGTGCGATGCCGGCGATCTTCCCGCCGCCGGTCGCGCGGACGGAGTAGTCGCCCGGACAGAAGCTCTCCGGCGGCTCTCCACGCTCGACGGCCGCGCCACACGCCCGGAGCGCGTCGACGACCGTCTCGACGGCCGTCGCGTAGCGGTCGTCGAGTCCGGTCCGCGCGTCGTCGGTCGGCACCGCGTGCGCGAACGCCAGCGTCGAGTCGGCGTACGCGACCGCCCGGCCGCCGACCGACCGCTCAACCGGCGGGAACCCGTGGTCGGCGGCGGCCGTCCGCGCCGTCTCGTAGCCGTCCGCGCGGCTGTCTCGCCGGCCGAACGCCAACTGTTGGCCGGGCGTCCACACCCGGACGGCCGGGGTGTCCGCCTCGGCGGCGCGTTCCACCATCGCGCGCGTCGCGTCGCGGTCGGCCTCGCGGGTCGCCCGGCGGCCACGGTAGACGCGCACCGCTCGTCTGCCGGTCACGGGCCGCAGTCTGTTCCGCGGAGGCTAAGCGGTTCCGACACCGACCACACACATGGACGTGGTGTCGTTGCCGTCGTCTGTCGTCGGCCGCTACCGCCGGTTCTCGTTGTACAACTCCCCGTACCCGGCACACGACGCCGGCCACGGGGTCGATC
>JAHENP010000314.1 GCA_018609965.1 Haloferacaceae archaeon | reverse complement strand
TGTTTCGAGACGTAACAGTGGGCTTCGGTAGTTCGGTCGGTCTCCTGAAGAACAGAGAGTTCGCCGCGCTCGCGGGAACGGCGTTCGCCCGCAGTCAGGCGTACTCGACGATCCTGATCGCGTTGGCACTGTACGCAGACCAGTTCGGCACCACCGGGTTCGTCGAGGGGTTGTTCGGGACCGGGTTCGCGGTCGTCCAACTGCTCATCGTTCTCCCGCTCGGCCGGCAGGTGGACAAGGGGAACGCCAAGCGGTGGCTGTTGGCGGGGTTGGCGCTGAACGTCGTCGTCTTCTTCGGGTTCATGCTCGTGGACTCGTCCGTCCACATCGTCCTCGTCCGGATGCTCCAGGGGATCGGCGCGAGCATCCTCTGGATCACCGGCTCGACGGTCATCGGCACGATCGCGCCCGACGGGGAGAACGGCCGGTGGCTGGGGTCGTACAACCAGGTGGCGGCGTTCTCATCGTTGGCGGGTGACGCCGTCGGCGGCTACCTGTTGTACGCCTACGAGTTCACGTTCACCTACGTCGTCTTGTCCGGCGTGACAGTCGCGGCGTTCCTGTTGGTGTTCGCGTTTCTCCGGAACGACCCCGGCGGGGGCGTGGAGGGTGACGCCGGCGGCGGGCGGGAGACACTGCGTGCACTGCTGTCGTTGCCGATAGTGAAGGCGCTGGTGACGTTCCGACTGGCCTTTTCCGTCGGCAAGATGGCGGTGATCATCTTCCTCCCGATCCTCGCGCGCACGGAGTTCGGCATCAACGCGCTCGTCATCGGGTGGATTCTGGCCGGCGGGAAGCTGACGAAGTCGCTCACACAGGGGTACGTCGGTGACCTCTCGGACCGAGTGGGGAAGAAACAGTACTTCGTCGTCGTCGGCGCACTGTTGTACGGGCTCGGGACGGCGCTGATCCCGGTGTCGTTGTACGTCGACGGCGCGATCACCCCGGTCAGGATACGCGCGTTCGGCGGGGTTCAGGAGTTAGGCGGGGCCTTTTTCGCGTTGTTCGGCGCCTACTGTATCCTGGGTGTCGCCGACAGCGTCCGGCTCCCGGCGAGTATGGCGTTGTTCGTCGAGGAGGGTGAAAAGTACGACTCCGTCGCCTCCAGCATGAGTCTCCGGTCGATCTCCTGGAAGGTCGGCCAGGTCGTCGGTCCCGTGGGCGTGGGGCTGATCAAAGACTTCGTCTCCGTGCAGGCGGCCTTCTACACCGCCGCGGGGTTCATCGTCGTCGCCTCCGGCGTGTTCTGGGTGGTGTTCACCCGCGCGGCCGCGGCCGAGGAGGGTGATCCACCGCAGGCGACTGTCGATCCCGGTGACTGACGGCGTCTCTTTGGCACAGCGTGATAGAACAACAGTGTTAGCAGTATCCTGGACCTGCAACAGCAAAAATTTGATATGACTGGAGTGAGTCATGCGACTGTGCAACGACGAACCATGCTCACACACCTCAGTGCGGCCGGCGCGACGGCACTGGGGGCGACGCTTCTGGCCGGAGACGAGGAGCTGTACGTCCAGTGGCAACGGGAAGACGGCACGGTGACACAGACGCCGCTCGCGGCGTTCGAGCAACGGTCGGACACGCCGTCACTCGAGGCCGTCGGGCTCCCGTCGGCCGACGAGATCGACGCACAGGCCGCGTCACCGCCGTGTTGTCCCGATTACTTCGACTACCCAGGGCTGTGTGTCGACTGCTGAGACACACTACCGCAGCGTCGCGTCGGTGATCCGCGCCAGCCGGTCGGCGACCGTGCCGTCCAGTTGGTCGTCGGTGACCCGCCACCGCCAGTTTCCTTCGGCCGTCCCAGGGGTGTTGAACCGCGCCTCACTCCCCAGCCCGAGCAGGTCCTGAACCGTGGTGATCGCCACCGCGCTGTCGGCGTTCCACACCGCCTCGATCACGTCCCACTCGATCTCGTGGCCGTCGGCACCGAGGTTGTAGTGGAGACAGTCGCGTTGTCGTTCCGGCAGGTCGGCGTAGTAGCCCGCGAACGTGTCCGTGTCGTGTGTCGACGTGTAGCCGACACTGTCCTCGGGGTAGTGCATTGGCTGGGAGCGGTCACCCTCCGAACACCAGTCGGCGTACTGTGGCACCCGCATCCCGGGGAAGCCGAACCGTTCCCGGAGGGCGACCGTGCTGGGGTCGAGAAAGCCCAGATCCTCCGCGAGAAACGGTAACTCCCCCAACTCCGCTTCGACCGTCTCGAAGAAGTCACCACCCGGCCCCTCTCGCCACTCGCCGGCGGCGGGGCTGTCGGCGTCGGCCGGGATCGCCCAGAACTCGTCGAACCCCTTGAAGTGGTCGATCCGGGTCACGTCGACCAGCTCGAACAACCGGCGGAGTCGCCCGAGCCACCAGTCGTACCCCCGATCCGCGAGCCGGTCCCAGTCGTACAACGGGTTCCCCCAGCGTTGGCCGTCGTCGCCGGGGTTCGGCGGGACGCCCGCGACCGCGGCCGGCGACCCCGACTCGTCCAACAGGAACGCCTCCGGCGCGGCCCACACGTCTGCGGAGTCGAAGGCGACGTAGATCGGGAGGTCGCCGACGAGGTCGATCCCGCGGTCGGTGGCGGCCTCGTGGAGCCGTCGCCACTGTTGGTCGAACACCCACTGACAGAACGCCCGGAAAGCGATCTCGTCGGCCAGTTCCTCGCGAACGTCGGCGACCGCCTCGGACTCGTGGTCGCGGACGGGCGCTGGCCAGTCTGTCCAGGCGGCGCCGTCGTGACGGTCACGCAGTGCGACGAAAGTGGTGTACGCTTCCAACCACGCCGCCTCCCGCTCGCGGAACTGCTCGAACGCCGCCCGGTCACCCTCGGTGGGTGACGCCTGGAACCGTTCGAACGCGGTCCGGAGCCGGTCGTGTTTGAACGGTCGGACGGTCTCGTAGTCCGTCTCGCCGGCCGTGACCCCGTCTGGCGGGACGAGCTCGTCGTCCGTGAGGTAGCCCCGCTCACCGAGGTCGTCGAGGTCGATCAACAACGGGTCGCCCGCGAACCCTGACAGCGTCTGGTACGGGGAGTGGCCGGCGGCGGCCGTCGTCGGGCCGAGCGGACACACCTGCCACAGCGACTGGTCGGCGCGGTCGAGAAACTCCAGGAATCGGACGGCACCGTCGCCGAGGTCGCCGATCCCGTGACGGCTCGGCAACGAGGTGACGTGGAGGAACACGCCGCTCTGGCGGTCAAAGCGCATACCGCCAATTTGGACGGCCCCGTCTTCAACGGTCCGGTCGGGGCGACAGTGCTCTGTCACCGCCGGCTCCCCCGGCTCAGCCGGGCGTCACCACGGTCCGGTTGGCCGGCCCTCCCGACTCAGTCGGCCGTCACCACGGTCCGGTTGGCCGGCCCTCCCGACTCAGTCGGCCGTCACCACGGTCCGGTTGGCCGGCCCTCTCGACTCAGTCGGCCGTCACCACGTCTCGGTCGGTCTGTCCCTTCGCGTCGTAGCGCGCGACGAACTCGTCGAGACGGTCGGGGTCGTCGGCGGCCGGGAGTGTCCGGTCGGCTGTGACACAGTCGGCGTCGACGCCGAGCGTCTCACAGATGTGGTCGACCGTCTCCTCGGCCATCTGTCGGTAGGTGGTGAGCTTCCCGCCGACGACGCTGGCGGCGTTGTCGACGCCGTCGCGGCCGTGATCGAGGAGGAAG
>JAHENP010000313.1 GCA_018609965.1 Haloferacaceae archaeon | reverse complement strand
CTCGCTTCGGGGTCCGTCTGCCGGGGACTGACAGTCATCCTGATCACCACATGACTCTTGTCCCGCCGACAGCCTAATACCGTACACAGGTTCCCAGCGGCTGGAACACGGTGGTGGGCCTCCGTCGGTCGGCCGACGGGAACAGGCCACACATTAAGTGGGTGCCTCGCGAGGTGGGAGACGATGAGCTACACCGTCCTGATGCTGGGGTGGGGGTTCCCACCGAACGTCACCGGTGGGCTAGACACGGCGGTGGGAGAGCTGTACGAGCAGTTCGCCCCCGACGAAGAGGTGACAATCGAGCTGGTGTTGCCGGCGGAGTACGCGCCCGACGACCGGCCGGGGGTTCACGGCGTCGAGACGGGTGACGGCGACATCGTCACCCGGATCGGACGCCTCTCGGGCGCGTTCGTGGACCATGCGGCCGACGCCGACCTGATCCACACGAACGACTGGTTCGGCTACAACCCCGGTTCGCGCGCACAGGCGGAACACGACGTGCCGTGGGTGACGACGTTCCACTCGTTGTCGTCGGACCGCAACGCCGAGCCGCCCGACCGGGAGCAACGCGCGGAACAACGCGTCGTCAACCGGTCGGACCACCTGATCGCCGTCAGCCACTACACCGCCCGCAAGCTCCGCCGGGAGTACGGCGGCGACGCCGCCGTGATCCACAACGGGTTCCCGAGCGTCGAGCCGGGCGACCGCGACCTGAAGACGGAACTCGGGATCGACGGGCCGATGTTGTTCTTCGTCGGCCGCCACACCGACCAGAAGGGTATCGAGTACTTGTTGTACGCGCTCGCGGAGCTACGCCGCGAGGACGTGACCCTCGTGATCGGGGGGACGGGCCACCTCACCGCACAGCTGGAGAAGTTCGCCGAGCTGGCCGGCGTCGCCGACCAGGTGGAGTTCGTCGGCTTCGTGCCGGAGCCGGAACTGCCGGACTACTACGCCGCGGCGGATCTGTTCGTCTCCCCGTCACGCTCCGAGCCGTTCGGGATCACCATCGTCGAGGCGTTGTCGGCGGGCACCCGTGTTGTCTCCACCGAGTGTGGTGCCGCGGAGGTGTTGCCCGACGACTGTCTGGTGACGGTCGATCGGGACGCCGCGAGCATCGCCGACGGGATCGGCACGGGGTTGGCGGCCGGCGGCCCCGTCGAGTACGAGGAACGCGGCTGGGACGCCGTCGCCGCCGACCACCGCACGTTCTACGAGGCGGTGGTGACCGACGAGGACCCCGCCGCCGCCTTGGGACAGACCTCAGGGTGAACTGCCGTCGGGCTGCGCCCGCCCGACGACGCCTCCGTCGTGTTTGCTCTGCTCGATTGAGGCGCCGAAAGCTGTCGTCGACAGGGGGTAAAAATTCTGTAGACAGAATGCATATATCGCATAAACGGTTCTCTACCTATCATTTTTGGTAAACTATCGGGAACGTTGAAGTGGGTGGGTGTAGAACCGGAGAATTATGCCACGACCTGTGCGAGACCGATACGGATTGAAGCTCGCGGTCGGTTACACGGGTGTCGGGGGGTTGATCGTCGCCACGGGGGTGGTGACGGGGAACGTCGCGGCGACGGTGTTGTCGGGGCTCGTCGGGCTGCTCGTCCTCGGGTCGATTGCGGGAACGTCGACCCTCGCGACACTCAGGTTCCTCGAACGACGGACGGAAGCCATCGCCGACGGGGAGTTCGACGAGCGGGTGGAGATCGACCGTACCGACGAGTTCGGGCGGGTCGCCGACTCCGTCGACCGGATGCGACGGACGTTGGCCGACCGGATCGAGGCGGCAGAGACGGCGCGCGCAGAGGCGGAGACCGCACGCGAGGAGGCACGCGAGATCGCCAGACAACACCAGGAGATCGCAGAGCGGTACGCGGAGACGATGGCCGAGGCCGCGACGGGTGATCTTTCCAGCCGGATCGATGTCGAACAGGTTGAGGCGACAGAGCAGTTCGAGTCGATGGAGGTGATCGGCGAGCAGTTCAACACCACACTCGACGGGTTGGAGGCGGCGTTGGCCGAGGTGGTGGCGTTCGCGGAGGCGGTCGACGACGGCACCGTCGCGGTGGCAGACGCCGCCGAGGAGATCGGGACGGGCACCGAGGACGTCGAGACCGCCACCGAACAGACGACGACGGCGGTCGACGACCAGCGCCAGCAGCTCCGGGAGGCGACCAACGAGATGGACGACCTCTCGGCGACCGCAGAGGAGATTGCCGCCACGACCGACGAGGTGGCACGCGAGACGGCGGCGGCGGCGGCGGCGGCCGACGAGGCACAGACGGCCGCCGGGGAGGCGATCAAGACGGTCGAGACGGTCCAGTCGGAGATGGCCGACGCCGTCGACCGGATCGAGACCGTCGACGAACGCACCGCAGAGATCACCGAGGTCGCCGAGATTATCGGCGACATCGCAGAACAGACCAACATGTTGGCGCTGAACGCCTCCATCGAGGCCGCCAGAGCCGGCGGCGGCGGTGGCGGCGACGGGTTCGCGGTGGTCGCCGACGAGGTGAAGTCACTCGCCGAGGAGACGGCCGAACAGGCGGACGCGATCGGCGACACGATCGCGGAACTGCGGACGGAGACGCGCGCCGCGACCGAGCAGATCGGGACGACCAGCGCGTCGCTGACCGACAGCGTGGAGACGACCCGGAGTGCGGTGTCGGAGATGGAACGGGTCTCGGAGACGGTCGCACGGATCGACGACGGCGTCACGGAGATCGCGGACGCGACGGACGAACAGGCAACCTCCACCCAACGACTCACGAGCAAGATCGACGAGGTGGCCGCGGTGGGTGACACGATCGCGGCGAACACGGACGCGGTCGTCACGGCGACGGACACGGCCGCCGACTCCGTCGACGCGGTGCTGGACACGAGTGAGGAACTCCGGACGCGGACGAACGATCTGACTGGGCAGTTGGCCCGGTTCGACCTGACAGTCGGCGACGAGCCGTCGCCGGCGGCCGTCGACGCGGAGCCGGCCGCCGTGCGACCCGACGGGGGTGATCGGCGATGGTGACCGCCGAGACGGTGTCGTTGTCGCTGGGCAGCCTCGGGATGGTGGTGGGTGTCGTGATCTGGTACCGGCTGTGGGCTGGCAGTGACGCCACGACCCGCGAGCGTGGGGCGTTCGTCTGGATCGCGGTGATCCCCGGCGTGGCGGCGGTCGCGTACGCACTGATGGCGTTGAACGTCGGGTTCATCTCTGTCGGGGGCGTCGAAGTCCCGGTGTTGCGGTACGTCGACTGGTTGCTCACCACGCCGGTGTTGATCGGCTACGCCGCTCACGCCGCCGGCGCGAGTCGGCGGACGATCGGGTGGATCGTTGCCGTCGACGTGGCGATGATCGTCGTCGGCTGGGCGGGTGTCGTCACCACCGGGACGACCCGGCTGGCGGCGTTCAGCGCCTCGTCGCTCTGTTACCTCGGACTGCTGTACGCGTTGTACGGCGTGCTCCCGGACGTGGCCGCCGAGCGGAGCGGGCCCCGCCGGCGGTTGTTCGAGGTGTTACAGAACCACGTCGGGCTGTTGTGGGTCACCTACCCGGTGGTTTGGGCGGCCGGCCCGCTCGGCTTCGGCTACGTCGAGACGATCGGCGTGACCCTGCTGATCACGTTCGTCGACGTGATGGCGAAGACGCCGTACGTCTACTTCGTCTCCGTCCACCGGTCTGCGTTCACCGACGCCGCCGAGACCGCCACGACCGGGTCGACGGACAGCCCGGTCGGGACGCCGGCGGCCGCCGACGGCGGCGAAGCGACCGGCGACTGAGCGACTGGCACGCTCGTTTTCGACCCGGACTGTCCGGTGGGTTCGACCCCGGTGTTCGTGACCGACGCGTCTGTCGGTCGCCGCCACCCCCAGACAGCCGTGATCTTCGAAATTCGTAATCTCCTTCGAATCCTGTTGTTGATCCGCGGGGCTTATTACGATACACGGACCACCACGGGGTAATGGACGACGGACGGACGATACTGCTCGTCGGGAGTGGGCCGATCAAGATCGGGCAGGCAGCAGAGTTCGACTACTCCGGCGCGCAGGCGTGTCGGGCGCTTCAGGAGGAGGGTGCACGGGTGGTGTTGGTCAACTCCAACCCGGCGACGATCATGACCGACCCGGAGATGGCAGACCGGGTGTACATCGAGCCGATCACGCCCGAGTCAATCGCAGAGGTGATCGCCGCCGAGGAGCCGGACGGGGTGATCGCCGGTCTCGGCGGGCAGACGGGGCTGAACGTCACGGCGGAACTCGCCGAACAGGGGGTGCTCGACGAGTACGGCGTGGAGATCATGGGGACGCCACTGGAGACGATCTACGCGACGGAGGACCGCGACCAGTTCCGCGACCGGATGGAACAGCTCGGCCAACCGGTGCCGCGGTCGCGGACGATCACGAGCGTCGACGAACTGGACGACGCGGTCGCGGCCGTCGGGGGGTTGCCGGTGATCGTCCGCACCACCTACACCCTCGGCGGACAGGGGTCGAGCGTGGTCCACGACCGCGAGGAGCTGGCAGAGCGTGCCCGCCACGGACTCCGGCTTTCCCGCAACGGGGAGGTGATGGTGACGGAGTCGATCGACGGCTGGGTGGAGCTGGAGTACGAGGTGATGCGGGACGCCGACGACTCCTGTGTGATCATCTGCAACATGGAGAATCTCGACCCGATGGGCATCCACACCGGGGAGTCGACGGTCGTCACCCCCTCACAGGTGATCCCGGACGACGGCCACCAGGAGATGCGGGACGCCGCCTTGGAAGTGATCCGCGATCTCGGCATCCAGGGCGGCTGTAACATCCAGTTCGCGTGGCGCGACGACGGCACACCCGGCGGGGAGTACCGCGTGGTGGAGGTGAACCCACGCGTCTCGCGGTCGTCAGCGCTCGCCTCGAAGGCGACCGGCTACCCGATTGCCCGCGTGACCGCGAAGGTGGCGTTGGGCAAACGACTCCACGAGATCACCAACGAGATCACTGGGGAGACGACGGCGGCGTTCGAGCCGGCGATCGACTACGTCGTGACGAAGGTGCCGCGGTGGCCCATCGACAAGTTCCCCGAGACGGAGTTTACCCTGTCGACGGCGATGAAGTCGACCGGGGAGGCGATGTCGATCGGGCGGACGTTCGAGGAGTCACTGACGAAGGCGCTCCGTTCCAGCGAGTACGACCCCGCGGTCGATCTCGGCGCGGTCGACGACGAGGCACTCCGGGACCGGTTCCTCGAACGCCCGTGTCCGGAGCGGCCGTACGCGATATGCGAGGCGTTCGAACGCGGGTTCGATGTCGAGGAAGTCGTGTCGGCGACGGGGATCTACGAGTGGTACGTCGAACGGTTCCGGCGCGTGGCGGCCGCCCGGCAGGACGCCGCGCGGGGGGCGTTCGACGACGCCGCCGCGGCGGGGTTGACGAACGACGAGATCGCGGCCGTCGCCGAGACGGATGTCGAGCGCGTGACCGAGGCGGTGCCGAGTCGGTCGTTCAAACAGGTCGACACCTGTGCCGGGGAGTTCCAGGCCTCGACGCCGTACTACTACTCGGCGCGTGACCCGGAGTATCTTGTTGACGGCGGTGGCGCGGTGAGTGAGACGGGTGAGAGTGGGGAACCGTCGATGTCGTTCGCGGGGAGCGTGGGCGACGAACTCCAGGTCGACACGGACGCAGAGAGTGTTGTCGTGGTCGGCGGCGGCCCGATCCGGATCGGGCAGGGGGTCGAGTTCGACTACTGTGCGGTTCACGCGGTACAGGCGTTCCGCGAGGCCGGCTTGGAGGCACACGTCGTCAACAACAACCCCGAGACGGTGTCGACGGACTACGACACCTCCGACGGGTTGTTCTTCGAGCCGCTCACCCCAGAGGAGATCGCCGACACCGTCGCGGCGACGGGTGCGGACGGCGTCGCGGTGCAGTTCGGCGGGCAGACCTCCGTCGAGGCCGGCGAGCCGTTGCAGGCGACCTTCGAGCGGCGCGGGTTGGACTGTGAGATTCTGGGGACGAGCCCGGAGGCGATGGATCTCGCGGAGGACCGCGACCGGTTCAACCGGTTGTTGGACGACCGCGGGATCGACCAGCCCGCGGGCGGCACCGCCGAGTCCGTCGACGAGGCGTTCGATCTCGCCGCGGAGATCGGCTACCCGGTGCTCGTGCGCCCCAGCTACGTGCTCGGCGGACGGGCGATGGAGATCGTCGATGACGAGTCACAGCTCCGGGCGTACGTCGAAGAGGCGGTGCGGGTGTCGCCGGACCACCCGATCCTCGTCGACGAGTTCCTCGACGACGCGGTCGAACTCGACGTGGACGCGGTCGCCGACGGTGAGGATATCCTCCTCGGTGGGATCATGGAACACGTCGAGCCGGCGGGGGTCCACTCCGGCGACTCGGCGTGTGTGATCCCGCCGCGGTCGTTGTCGGCGGCGACGGAGGCCCGTGTCCGCGAGGTCGTCGAGGAGATCGCGGACGCACTCGACACGGTCGGGCTGTTGAACGTCCAGTTGGCGGTGCGGGAGACGGACGGGGATGGGCCGGGTGAGGTGTTCGTGTTGGAGGCGAACCCACGCTCCTCGCGGACGGTGCCGTTCGTGTCGAAGGCGACCGGCGTCCCGATCGCCAAGCTCGCCGCGCGGGTGATGGCCGGCGCGTCGTTGGCGGAGCTAGATATCGACGAGCAGGTGCCAGAGCAGTACAGCGTCAAAGAGGTCGTGCTCCCGTTCGACCGGCTCCCGGGGGCCGATCCCCGGCTCGGCCCGGAGATGAAGTCTACCGGCGAGGTGATGGGGACCCACGAGACGTTCGGCCGGGCGTACGACAAAGCGCAGATCGCCGCCGGCGCGGCACCGCCAACGGAGGGAACGGCTGTCGTCGAGATCGACGAGCCGGCGCTTCGTGAGGCGTTCGCCGACCACTACGACCTCCACGAGCCGGCAGACACCGCCGAGGCGATCCGGGCCGGCGAGGTGGACTATCTCGTCTCCACCGATCGGGCGTCGCTGCGCGCGGCCGTCGACGAGGAGTTGCCGTACGTTTCGACGGTCGCGGGCGCAGAGGCGGTGTTGACCGGGCTGGCACACCGCGACGAGGATCTCGACACGCTCGCGGTGACAGACCGGCCACAGGCTGGTCGGCGG
>JAHENP010000312.1 GCA_018609965.1 Haloferacaceae archaeon | reverse complement strand
GTTCCTGGAGCACGTCATTTCAGTCGTTCCTGGAGCACGTCATTTCAGTCGTTCCTGGAGCACGTCATTTCAGTCGTTCCTGGAGCACGTCATTTCAGTCGTTCCTGAAGCACAGACGGGTGGGCCGCCTCGACACCGTCCACCGCGAGTACCTTCTCCTCGATGACGACACCGAGATCCTCGCCGTCCTCGGCGCGGACCTCGGCCATGAACATGTGGTCACCCGAGGAGGTGTACAACCGTTCGACCGCGTCGACGTTCTTCAGCCCGCGGGTGGCGTCGACGTAGCGGTCGCTTTCAGCTTCGACCCCGACGAACGCGATCGTCTGTCCAGAGAGCTTCTTGGGGTCGATATCGGCGGAGTAACCGACGATTACACCGTCGTCTTCCAACTGTCTGATGTACTTTCTGACGGTCGGCTTCGACACTCCCGCCCGCTCTGCGATCTCGGCGTGGGAGGCCTGTGCGTCGGCCTCGAGGGCGGCCAACACTCGGTCGGCCGTCGACGACGAACTCATACTCCTGTCTTTACGGTGAACGAAAAAGTAGCTTGCGAAGGCGAAAACGTCGTTCACCACCTCGGCGAGGCAACTCACTCCGCAGCCGCAGGCACGTCCCCACCGCCGGGGGCATCGCCGGCCCGCGCCGACTCGATCGCCTGTTGCACGTCGCGTTCGACGCTCGCGAGGTGACACAACGGGTTCCCGGGGTAGACGACCGGGTTCTCCAACACCCCGACGACGACGCCGGTAAACGGCGCCTCGACGACCGTCTTCTCCGTCTTGAACGGGTTGGTGATCGTACACACCCGTTCACCCTCGCGGACGAGCGCGCCGCGACTGGCGTGGACCTCGACGATCCCGCCGCTGTCGGCCCGGAGCCAGGTCTTGTCGTCCCACCCCGAGACGGTGGTGCGCCACCCCGGCCACCGCACCTCCCGGTCCGGGTAGACGCCGTACTCTGCGAAGACGCTCTCGACACCCGCGAGCGCGTGGTCGATCAGCTCCCGCTCGAACCGGTGAGCCTCGCCCATCTCGACGGTGATCGTCGGCACGCCCGCGTCCGACAGCTCCCGCCGGAGCATCCCCTCCGAGCCGTCCGTATCCATGATCAGGTTCGTCCCGAACGCACGGGCGAGCCGTGCGACCTCGTCGTCGTCCATCTCGGCACGGACGTGGAACATGTTCGTCCGGCCGCGGGTGGAGGTGTGGAAGTCGATCCCCAGATCACACTGTGAGAGGAACTGCTCGTAGATCTGGTGCGCGATTCGTTTGGCGCTCGTCGATCCCGAACGACCGGGAAACGCCCGGTTGAGATCACGGTCCTGGACCGGGAGGTAGCGTTGCTGGGTGACGAACCCGAGCGTGTTGACGACGGGGAGACAGACGAGGGTGCCGTGGACGGCGTCGTGGTCCCACTCCTGTGCCACTTCGCGGACGACTTCGACGCCATTGAGTTCGTCCCCGTGCACTGCCGCCGTCAGAAACACCGTCGGCCCCGGCTGCTCGCCACAGACGATTGTCACCGGCGCCGCGACAGTGTCACCCAGATACGTCTCGCTGACCGGAAACCGTACGTGTGCCGTCTCGCCCGGGGCGACCTCGCCGTCGTCCCAGACGAACGGATCCGCGTCCATACCGCCTCTCACGACTGTGTGAATTTGTACCTTCTGAGTCTCCCCTCGGTGGGGACACACCGCCTCGGTGGAGACACACTCGGCAACAGACGACCGTCAGCCGAGAGATAAGACACTGGTATTGCCCAGGGATTGTGTGTTCAATCCGGATCGAACCGGACAGCGACGTACAGAAGAACCACCCCGAACAGGACAGTGGCGACCGCCTCGGCGGTGATGTCCGGTGGGCAACTCGCGCCAGCCGAGCAGACCTGCAAACTACCGACGAATGCACGGAGGATCAGGAACCCGCCGCCGAGTCCTGTTACTGCGCGAGCAATCCGGTCGAGCGGAACCATCGACCGTCTCAGCGAAGTTAGCAGGTTGTCTTTGTTACTTCCCATCATTTTACTGTTGTAGGTATAATAGGAGTCTGGGTATTTATCTGTATCGAAAAGATATACTTTGAGAGGAGTAGGGGGGTGAGCTACCCGTTAGCCCCCCTATAAGATGCAGGGAGAATACCCGCGGCTTTAGACGCGGGTATTCTCCTTGTGCTCTGTAAGAGGTAGTTCTCTACGCTTCTGGGCTTGTGTCCCAGATCTGGGTAGTTTTTAACTACTCGAACACTCCACTGCCTCGTGCGACGAGCCCGTCGCTACGGTCACTCAACCCGCCGCGGTCGCCCGACCCACTGCTCCACCCGGCTACTCTCCCGCTCTAACCGACCAGCCGCCCACCCTGCTCGACGACCATGTCGACGGTCGCTCGTTTCTCGCCGACGGTCGTACCCATCAGCGCACCGGCCGCGGCACCACTGGAGGCTGCGTCGCGACTCAACAACCCGCCGACCGCGCCACCGATGTCGCTGCTGACCGCCGCGTACCTCGCCCTGTTGGCCGTCTGTGTGATTCGTTTACGCATCTTAAGGGGTAGGCGGTCTGGACTCGAGACGTTTTCTGTCCCCACGGCGAGGATAGACCACGACAGATCGGGTTGACGGTCGGAGCGGACGGGTCGGTGGCCACGCTCGTCTGTCTCACCGACTCGGAGATCGTCACCGACTCAGGGCGCGACGACGGCGTAACAGTTCCCACTGGAGACACGTGTCGAGACGACAGTCAGCCCACTCCGTCGGAGATCCTCACGGAACTCCGCGGGGTCGTACACGTGGTAGAACCGCGGCACCGTCTCCCCGCCCGGGAGCGTCCAGTCGACGGTCGTGTCGAACCCGGTCTCGCGGTCGAACCGGTCGTGGGCGGTGCTCCAGGCAGAGACGAGTCCACGGCCGCCCGGCCCCAACACGCGAGCCAGCTCCGAGAGCGACCCCACCCGCGTCTCGCGGGTCGGAAGGTGGTGGAGCGTGGCGACGTACACCGCGAGCCCGACCGCGCCCGTCGCCACCGGGAGCCGCCCGGCGTCGCCCGCGACGGGTGCCAACGACGCCGCGTACTCGCGTTCGGCGGCCCGTTCGCGGGCTGTCCCGAGCAACCCCCGGCTCACGTCGACCGCGAGTACCCGGCGTGTCCGCTCGGCCACCAACTCGGCGTGACGGCCGTTGCCGGCACCCACGTCGATCCCCACGGTCGCGCTCCGGTCGTTCAGGAACTCGCGCACCTCTGGCCACGGGTGGTGTCTGGTCTCGGCGAAGTGGTCGGCGATCCGGTCGTACGTCTCGGCGACACTCCGTTTCTGCACTGTCGAATCGTCGGTTAGGTCGTCTCTCGAATCGTCAGATGTCATCTCTCTGTGATTTGTCGTGTCGTCGTGTCGTCGGGTCGTCTCTGTGGTCTCGCGTCAGCCCGCTTCGGTCTACCTGTCTGCTCCGTCTCCTCTGCCCTCGTCCGCCCCATCGAGTTTCCACCGATCGACTCACACCAGGAACACGAACACCACGTACGAGCAGACGAGCATCAACGTGACGTGTTTGACACCGTCACGCACGTTCCCCTCGCCGAGTTGCCCGGCGATGAACCCGGAGGAGATACTCTGAACGACAGCGGCGTGGAAGAACAACACCACGTACTGCCCGGCGTTCACATCCTGAATCCCGCCCAGCGGGCTCCCACCGCCGCCGACACCCGGAACCGACCCTCCGCCGGGCACGGAGCCGCCGATCTGCGCCCCCTCGATCGCCGGGATGAAGGCGGTGGTCAGCGCCCCGACGATCCCCAGAAACACGAAAAAGGAGACGTAGATGACGATCATGTACGTCAACATCACCTGTCGTCGCTCCCGGCGGAGCTGTTGTGTCGAGCGGGCCTCGTCGGCCGCGATCTCCATCACCGGCGCCACATCGCCGCTGGCGGCCACCGCGTTCGTCGTCAGCGCGACTGCTCGCGTCACCATCACGGACTCCGTCCGCTCGCGTAGCCGGTGGAACGCTGTCTCTAGATCTGCACCCCACTCGATGTCGCGCCATGTGCGCTCCAGTTCCGGTGTGAGCGCTCCGACATCGTCGTTCGACAACACCTCGATACTCTCGACGACTGACATCCCGGCGTCGTTGACCGACGCCAGCCGGTCGAGAAAGTCCGGCACCGCCTTCTCCAGCGCCGCCGTCCGTCTGTTCTCGTACTCGTAGACGACCGCGAACGTCCCGAACACGAACACCAACCCCTCGACGAGCGGTGCGTCCAACGTCCGAGCGGCCGCCAACACGTCTGCCGGCACTGCACCCGCCCGCGTGAAGATCCAGAGCAACGCCACCGGCAACGTCACCCACAGCGTCGCGCTCGGCCGGCGGCGGAGCAACCGCCCCGGTTGGCGCAGAGCGTCGACGTACCGCGACACCGCGTCGTACGCCGCCAGCCGTTCTCTGTCTGCCGCCCACGGGTCCTCGTTCGCCTCTGTCCCGACGGTGGTCGCCGAGCCGTTGGTCGTCCCGCCGTCTGTCGCCGGCTCGTCGTCAGTCGGTGTCCCGCCGTCTATTGCGGTGGAGTCGTCGCCAGCGTGATCACTCATTAGCGACTCGTCGGCGGGTGTCTCGCCCCCGGGAACCGGATCGACGGCCGTCGCACCGGTGCCATCCTGCCGGTCGTCGGCGAAGTCGGCGACCTGCCCGGAGACGAACGCCGTCCGGGGGTCGGTGTACCCCTCGGTGCCGGCGCTAGTCTGGCCACGCTTCGAGACGGAGTCGATGTAGACGCCGAACGCCAGCGTCGCCAACGGAATCCCGATGTAGACGATCAGTCGGAGGATCGTCATCGTCTGTTGGCCCAACACCAGCCCGATCACGACCAGGATCGTGATCAGGAACAACGGCCCCGCGACGAGCACCGTCACGTACGCCTCCGCCATCGTCGAGAGAATCTCCAGGTACTGTTCCTGTTGTGACTCTGCCTCCTCCTGGAACCGGTGGTACTGGTTGCGGAGGAACTCTGCGAGGTTGCGTCCACTCCCCAGCACTGACGAGAGGTTGCCCGCAAACTCCGACATGTTGTCCGAGGGAGTCCGTTCGGAGAGCCGGTCCATCGCCGTCAGCGGGTCCGCGCCCAACGTCTCCATCTCCCGCACCGCGACTCCCAACTCCCGGGCGGCGGCGCCGTACACCTCCTCGTTTTCCGCGAGGGTGTTCATCACCTTCGGGAACGACATCCCGGACCGAGAGAGCGCGTAGACGAACGCCACCGTCCGGGGGAGTGTGGCCTCGATCTTCCCCGCGCGAGCGTACGCCGCGTTGTCGAGCAACAACCACCGGAGATAGTAGCTCCCGCCGCCGAACAACGCGCCGAAGGTCCCCGCCGACAACAGGAGGATCGGGAACAGCTGGGCGACCCCGAGGTCGCGAGCGGTGTCGAAGTCGCCGACGAACGACAACGCTGGCGGCAACTGCGGGGCGAGTCGGCTGCCGGTGACCTCCAACGCCACCAACACCCCGCCGATGAGGTACACACCCACCACCACGCCGAACACCCCCAACACCGCGGAGATCAGCAGCGTCTGTGCCGCGAACGAACGGTGTGTGTCGCCCCTGTGTGCGGCCCGCATCCGCCGTTGCTGGTCCCGTTTCCGCTCACTCTCCCGGGCGACGTACTGCCCGAAGAACGTCACTGCAACCCGGGTGAGGAACCGATCCGTCCTGTCGTCGAACTGCGCGACGACCAACGGCGCGACGAGCACCAACGCGGCAACCAACGGGAGGAGTTCGAACACCATCCTGTCGTTACCTCGGGCCGAGCCCGCCGTCCGTCTCGGCGCCGACACCGCTCTCTCCGCCCGCGTCCGGCTCGACCCGATCTGGCTCCGTCGAGCCGTCCAACTCTGGATCGACGCCGTCGACCAACGCCTCCGACTCGATCCGGCGCATCGTCTCCTCTGGGTCGGCGTAGTACTCGTTGACGAGCGCGGTGAACGTCCGGTAATCGGTGACGTTCCGGTCCAGCAGGTGGGTGAGGAACTGTTGGCGGTCCCGCATCTCCGAGAGCAGCTCCGAGCGGCTCCACCCGCGTTCCTCCTGGATCTCGTCGAGCAACGAGGAGTCGTTGCGTTGGAACTCGTCGCTGCTCGCGAGCCACTGGAACGCCGACGAGTAGTCGAGCTCGCCCGTCCGTTGGTCGATCCCGCCGATCTCGCCGATGGTCTTT
>JAHENP010000311.1 GCA_018609965.1 Haloferacaceae archaeon | reverse complement strand
TCGCGCGACCGCCCGACGGACCGCTCGTCGTGTCGCGGTCGCTCCCGCTGTCGGTGTCGCGCTCGCGTTCCCGTTGGCGCTGGCGCCCGTCGCGTGACATACGTCCACTCTGGTGGTCGAGACTGAAGAATCTGCCCGCGGGATCACAGTGTCTGTGTCCGACACCGACTCACCGACACAGCAATTCACCGACACAACGATTCGCTGGCACACCGACTCGCCGACACAGCAGTTCGCCGGCACGGCCCGCTCACTCGCCGTCGTAGTCGATCGCGGCGGAGTTGATACAGAACCGTTCGCCGGTCTTGTCCTCCGGGCCGTCCTGGAAGACGTGGCCGAGGTGGCCGTCGCAGTTGGCACACAACACCTCGACGCGGCGCATCCCGTGTCGGTCGTCGGACTTCCGGACGACGTTGTCCTCCTCGGCAGCGTAGAAGGCCGGCCACCCACAGCCGGAGTCGTACTTCGTCTCGCCGTCGAACAAGATCTCGTCACAGCCGGCACAGCGGTACTCGCCGTCGCCGTCGTGGTCGACGTAGTCGCCGGAGAAGCGGGCCTCCGTCCCGCGCTCGCGGAGGATTCGGTACTCCTCCTCGGAGAGTTCCTCGCGCCACTCCGCCTCGTTGTCCGGGAGTTCCTCGCGTCGGTTCGCGTCGCTGGCTGATTCGCTCACGTCCACAGTCGGTGCCGAACGGTCAAGTCGGTTGCGGCGCGCCCACCGGACACCGAGCGTGGCCACTCACTCCCAGTTGACGAACGACCCGTCCAACAACGTCTCGCGTTGCCGACCGAGGTAGTCCTGTTGGGCCGCCCGAACGGCCTCGGGGAACGACCGCCCGGCGTCGAGGAGGTCCCGAGCCCGGTCCACCTTCCAGCTCGCGGGCGTGGTACGGGTCTCCACCCGGTGTCGCAGCGGCTCCAACATCCCCGCCGCAGTCCGCTCGGAACAACCAGCCCCGACCAGTCCGGCCTCGGCGTGGTCGAGCACGTCCGCGAAGATGCGGTCCGTGTCGGTCGTCTCGACTCCCTCGTTGGTGATCCACCGCAGGTCGGCGTCGATCCCGTCCGCGACCGCGGCCCGGAAGTTGTCGCGTGCGGTCTCCCAGTCGATCCTCGCGGCGGGGTGACGGCGCTGTGGGAGACACTCCATCAGCCCCGCGAACGCCGCGAGAAACGCCATCGAGTCGCGGACGGTCGGCTGTGCTGGGATCGCCCGGAACTCCAGCCGGGCGTTGGCGCTCGCCCGCGAGGCCCCATCGAAGACGGGCCGCACCCACCGCCAGTAGGTGCCGTGTTTCCGCCGGAGCGTGGCGAACCCGTCGTCGAACCGGTTGCCGTCGACGAGCGCCGCCTCGGGCATCGGGACGATCACGTCGTCGCGAGCCACTCGGTCGACCGCCTGCTCGATGGTGTCGAGATCTCGCGGGAGACACACCTTCCGTGTGCCCTCGGTGTTCAACGACTCGAACACGTGCACCCGATTCTCTCGGGCGCCGTCCGCGAGAATCGCCGCCGGGTCGGCGTCCGGCTCGTACAGCTCCGGCGGAACGAACGGGGAGTTGACACCCAACGCGAGCAACGGCCCGGCCAGCCGGACGGCGTAGTCGTGGTAGACGGGCACGTCTCCCGCCGTCGGCACCTGGTAGTGGGGTTGGATCGAGGTTGTCAACCCGACCGTCATCGCGGTGTCACACGCCAGCGAGACGAACGGCGCGTCGACGGTGAACTGGTCGGCGTTCGGCCCGTTCCCCATCGCGTGGTACCGCGCGGAGTCGCTCATGTTCGTCGCGATCCGGAGTCCGTCACGCTCGACGGTGCCGTCGAGGTACGAGCGAGTGTTCTCGCCCGCGGGCGGCATCGTCCACATCCCATCAGAGACCAGCCGCATCCCCTCCTGGCGTGTCGTCTCTAGTGCTGCCCGGAGTCGACTCCGCACCTCCGCCGCCTGCGCCTGCAGCCCCTCGGGATTGAACGGCTGTGGGCTCGTCGTCATCTCGGCGTTGTGGAACCCCAACTCCTTCTCGAAGCCGATCAGCGTGAGCAGCCGTCGCGGCACCCGCGCGAGATCGCCGCGGTCGACCCCCTCTGTCCCGTCCCCGGCGGTCCACCGCCCTTGTGAGACGGCGTAGAACTCGTACTCGAAGCCGACGATCGACTGGTGGTTGTCGAAGGTGCCGTCCGCCAGTTCCGTCTTCACCGTCTCTGCGTCCAACTCGGCGCGGTCGCGGAACGACTCCGGATCGACTCGGAGGATCTCCGCGACTCGGTCGGCCAACGCGTCGACGCCCTCCTCCTCCTCGGTCATACGGCGTCGATACGTTGCCGCCGACTTCAACCTGCGGGTAGACTGCCGGGAAGATGCCGCGTCACGGTCGACAAACTCCGACTGTAGCCTGCTGCGACCCTCGTCCCAGTCGTCGGGTGCCACGACCCCCGTCTTACTCGTCGAGTATCACGACCCCCGTGTCAGTCGTCGGGCGTCGCGATCCGCCCGTCCCGGCGGTCGTACTCCAGTGTCGTCGCGACCTGCGTCGCAGTCTCCTCGCCGAACTCCCGGGCGACGAGATGGAAAGCGAGGTCGATCCCGGACGTGACACCGCCGGCGGTCACCACCCGCCCGTCGTCGACGACCCGTTCTTCTCGCACGACCGCGTCCGTCTCCCGGAGATCCTCGAGTGCGCTGGCGTGCGTGACTGCCGGCCGGCCGTCGAGCAGTCCTGCGGCCGCCAACAACATCCCACCTGTGCAGACGGACGCGACCGTCGCGCCGGCGTCGTACTGTGCGGCGGCCGCCTCCGGCACCACGCCGCGTTTGTACTCCGCCCACGCGCCCGCCGCCGACCGATCGTTCCACCCGCCGCCCGGAACGACGAGGAGATCGGGCGCGTCCGACGCTCCGGGGTCGGGGAGTGTGCCGTCCGGCTCGACACGCATCCCGTGGCTGGCGGTGACGCTGTCGGTGGAACCGAGCGTGACGAGTCGCGCGTGACAGTCTGCGCCCGCGCCGGCCGCGTTCTGGAACACCTCGAACGGCCCGACGGCGTCTAACTCGTCGAACCCCTCATAGAGGACGATGTCGACGTTCACACGGAGAGTACTCTCGGGAGAGACAGGGATCTATCGGAGCCGCTGGTGGGGTCACCGCTTCGGGAGACTGTCGAGTTCTTGTGCGAGATCGCCTCGATGAGTCCACTCGTACAGCCGGCCGACACGGTCGAGGAGACCGAGAACATCTTCCTGCGGCTGGCTGTACGGGTTCGTCGGGTTGACACCGTTGTCGAGATCGTCTTCTGCTAACTCGTCGTAGTCGCGGCGAAACGCGTGTGTCTTCTCAAAAAAGTTGTTCCGAACCTCTCCCAGTTCGACAGATGGCCCCGCGTGTCGACCTTCGAAGATCGGGACCAGATAGTCCGCGTACGACGCTAAGAGATAGAATTTGCAGTGCGTCTCTGGCGGGTCGCGTGGTGTTTCCCCGTCGTCTGTCTCTCCGTTGTCGGCCGTTCCTTCTCCGTCGCTCGCATCCGTTTCGCTTCCCTCGGAGTCCGTCTCGTCCGTCTTGAACCGTTCTGGATCGAGCAGGTCACACAGGAGGAACGCGTATGTCCGGGGTCGTTTGTTGAGCTGTGTCTCTGAAAAGTGGAGCCGTCTGATTGGATACTCATCGTAGCTCCCAAGGATGAAGAAGCTAGTCTGTCCGGTGAAGAACGGGTGCGAGTTCTCTAGGAAGAACCGTACAACTCTGTTCACAAACGCCGAGCCGTAGTCCACACCGTTCGTCGCCTCCGTGATCTTTGACTTGATCTCCTCCGAATTCCCTGTCGGGTCCGGTACTTGCGGTGGACCGCTCATACGCACACTGAGTTTTGTGACTACTTAGTACTTTTTACTTATTCGGCGCACATTCGAACACACCGATTCGGCTCTCCCGAAGCTTTTCAACGAGCCGCGCATACTGGTTGTATGAGCAGTATCAGGGATGTTCCGTTCGGGAGTGAGGAGGAGACGTACCACTTTCTCACGCAGGAGACGCGGTACCTGATCCTCCAGTACGTGCTAGCGCACCCTGAGAACCTCCCGTCTCTCGACGAACTAGACCATGCTATCCCCAAAGGGAAGAGCACGATCCACGAACATCTCGGGAAGCTCCGGGAGCGGGATGTGGTCGACAGCTACGAGATCGACTCTGCGGAGCGAACTCGTGATCTCCCCTCGACGTTCTACGGGCTGACGGAATACGGGATCTACCTGTTGGAGGAGTTCGATCTCCTCCGAGGGAAACCCGTGCTGCAGGCGATGTACGCGAACATGGAGAAGCCGGAACAGATCCAGCGGTACGAGGACGCTCCCCGACCCTCGAAGCAGAGTGAGGAAGAACTCCGTGCAGAGTTGGGTGAGATTGTTCGAGATGATGAGATGGCCGACGCGACGGCAGCACACAGGATCGCTGGAATCACTAATCTGTTGGACAGTAGTGACGACGATGTCGATCAGGCAGGCGGCTCGGACGCGTCAGCTTGGCTCGAAACCGGGTCGAGTCTCCGCCACCTGTTCGAATCAGACGACAGTGACGACCGCGCGGCTGCCGTGTCGGCGCTATCTGAGATTGCAGATGTCAGCCCCGAGAGTGTCGTTCCGATACTGCCGACGCTCGCAGACACGATCGACGACCTGTGTCTCGAACGACAGCGAGAGTTGTCGGCGATCTTCGAGACAGTCGCCTCGGACTCGCCCAACGAGGTCCCTGACGACGCGATCGAGCGTCTGACCGAGTTCTACAGCAAGGACATCGACTACTGGCAGCAGGACACCGAGGTGGCGCAAGAGGCGCTGAAGAGTGGCCTCTCCATCGCCGAGTGCGTCGAAGCACCGAAACTTCGTGTCGCTTGTCACGTCGCGCTCGGAGAAATCGCGCTCCGAGAAAACGACTACGACGTTGCGACGGCCCACTTCGAGACGGTGCTCGACAGTGACGGTCTTTCCCGAGTCACGAACGCGGTCAGCCCGTCGTTGGAGGGGACGGTCGCGTCCATGCTCTCGTAGTCCGCACCTGACTCTGTTCGACTCCGGCGACCGGCCTCAGTCCGCCGCCTCCTCGTGTTCCCCACGCGCTCGTTCGAACATCTCCAGTGCTGCCTCGCGCATCTCCGAGTGGTCGACCACCGGATCGGGGTACTCCGGCGCCAACTGTCGCCGTCGGCCGACGGACAGTTCGTGCCACGAGTGGACGTTGTCCGGCGAGACCCCGTCCAGTTCAGGGACGTACTCCGCGATGTACTCCGCGTCGGGGTCGTAGCGTTCCCCCTGTGTCATCGGGTTGAAGATCCGGAAGTACGGCTGGGCGTCCGTCCCGGTGGAGGCGGCCCACTGCCAGCCGCCGTTGTCGTTGGCGGTGTCGTGGTCGGCCAGCTTCTCGCGGAACCAGGCGTACCCCTCGCGCCAGTCGATCAACAGGTCCTTCGTGAGGAAGGAGGCGACGATCATCCGGACGCGGTTGTGCATGTACGCCTCCTCGCGGAGCTGTCGCATCCCGGCGTCGACGATCGGGTAGCCCGTCTCCCCGTCCTTCCACGCCTGCAGGTCACGCTCCGCTTCCGGACCCGTCCGCCACTCGATCTCGTTTTCGTACTCCTTGTAGTTCTCCGCGACGACATCTGGGTGCGCCCACAACACCTGCGTGTAGAACTCCCGCCACGCCAACTGCGACTGGAACTCCTCGACGGAGTCGGCGGCCTCCCCGTCGACCTGTGTGGCCGCCTCGGCGGTCCGTTCGTACACCTCTCGCACGCCGATCGTCCCCCACTTTAGATCCGTCGACAGCCGCGAGGTGGGTTCATCAGCGGGGTAGTCGCGGCGTTGTTCGTACTCGTACACCGCCTCCTCCAGAAAGCCGTCGAGCCGTTCGCGGGCGGGCTCGGTGCCGGCCGACTGCACGTCCGCCTCCGGCTCCTCGAACCCCAACCCCTGGATCGTCGGGAGTGGCTCGCCGGACACGTCCGCGAGCGCGTCGACCGGCGGGTCGATGGGTGCGGCCTTCTCGCGGTCGCGCCACTTCT
>JAHENP010000310.1 GCA_018609965.1 Haloferacaceae archaeon | reverse complement strand
GGGCCACCCCCTTCTAACGCTGTCGCCACTCGTGTCGAGCCGACGCAGACGGTCAAGCGCGTCACGGACGAGACTCCCGTGACAGCACCGATGCCCTGTTCCAGCCTCGAACTTCTCCGTGGTGTCGAATCTGATTCGCCGCCCCCACCGGCAGTGTCGTCGACGGCTGTGGTTTGATTACCGTCCGGACACAAGACACGTTGATGAATCGTCGTCAGCTCCTGACGGGGGTCGCGGCCGCCGCTGTTGGGGCAGTTGCAGGGTGTATCGGGGACGACAGCGGTGCCGGACAGACCGACGGCGACGGGACTGCGACGACCGTGTCGCAGACGACCTCGGAGACGCCGACCGACTCCCCAACACAGACCGAGACACCAACAGAAACACCCACATCGACACCGACGGAGACACCCACATCGACACCAACAGAGACACCCACACCGACACCAACAGAGACACCCACACCGACACCAACAGAGACACCGACAGAGACACCCACACCGACACCGACGGAGACACCAGACGACGACGACGGCTACTACTGACGGGTGGATCAGTCACGGTTTCGGGACGTTCGCTGCCGGTGTCAGTCCTGTCCCGTCGGCCAGTTCGAGATCACTCAACACCGCTCGCGTGAGGTCGTGTTCGACGTTACAGCGGTAGCAAGGCGAAAGCCCACCCCTCCAGGGGTGGGAGGAGGTCAGTGTCGGCCGACCCGACGGCCCCGGTCGCCGGTCCAGGGGGTGTGCACTCGTCGAACCACGCGAGCCGCATCGAGAACGCCGCGAACCTGGCGTACCACGGGTCGACGCGCCGGTCGAACCGTATCTCGCCGAAGTCGGTCTGTCCGGAGACGGTGACACCCCGGGGATCAGACGGGGGGTTCGCGGTCCCGAACTGTAGCGAGAGCGACTCGAAGGTCGCGCCACGGCAGTCGACGGGTCCGTTGCTCGGGCCGTCGAGGTTTTGATGATCCAGTTCCGCCGCCCCGAACGTCGTACCCAGAAGCTGGTTGGTCGTCGCCTCCGGTTCGCGATTGCGTCGGGCAGTCGGCGTTCACGCGCCTCGCCGGACGCCTCTCGGTGGGACGCGCAGTGAACGCCTGTACGACCGATCCGGGTTCCGCTATTCCTGAACTTCTTGAGTCTGGAAGCGCTACCTTCAGTATGTCGAGCCAGCGGGAGCGTGACCGCGCCCGGTCGGACAACGCTGCAGACCTTGACACAGCCCGAGCCGGGGGCAGCGTACAGGAAGCGGCGGCGCCGGCAATCACCGTCGAGGGGTTGCGGAAACAGTTCGGTGACGGTGCCGACGCCGTCACAGCCGTCGACGACATCTCCTTCCGCGTCGAGCCGGGGTCGGTCGTCGGCTTACTCGGTCCGAACGGCGCAGGGAAGACGACGACGATCAAGTGTCTCCTCGGGATGATCGTCCCCGACGCGGGATCGGTCAGCGTCGCCGGCGTAGACGTGCTCGCGAACCCGCGGGCGGCGTACCGACACGTCGACGCGATGTTGGAGGGGGCGCGAAACGACTACTGGCGGCTGACCGTCCGCGAGAACCTGCGGTACTTCGCCACCATCGGCGGGGTGAAACCCGACGACGTGGCCGGCCGACACGACACGCTCCTCGACCAGCTCGATCTCGCGGCCGAGGCCGACACGGCGGTCCGGGACCTCTCCCGAGGCATGAAACAGAAGGTGTCGTTGGCGAGTGTGTTGGCGACCGACGCCGACGTAGTCTTTCTGGACGAGCCGACGCTGGGGTTGGACGTGGAGTCGTCGCTCACCCTCCGGCGTGAACTCCGGCGGATCGTCGGCGAACGGGGGTTGACGGCGCTCGTGACGAGTCACGACATGGACGTGATCGAGGATGTCTGTGACCGGGTGATCATCGTCAACGACGGCCGCGTCGTCGCCGACGACGCCGTCGACAGTTTGCTCGGTGGGCTCGACGCACAGGGGATCAGGGTGGCGAGCCCCGACCTGGAGGGCGCGCCACTGCGGGCCGTCCGGGACCAGTTTGAGGTGCGTGCGGTGCGTCACCAGGGAAATCACACGAGCGTCGAGGTGACGACTGGCTCGGACGGCTTCTACGAGCTGGTGGCGCTCCTGCGTGCCCACGACGTGACCGTCTCGTCGGTCGACACGATCGAGTCGGACCTGGAGTCGGCGTTCTTGGAGGTGACCCGCGAGTGACCGACTCAGTGGACGACAAAACGGGACACGGGACGAACGACAGACGCGCGGACGGTGGTCGACAGGCCGCCAGCGAGGCCGGCCGTCGCCCCGCCGACGAGGGGACCGGCGGTCGGGGCGACGGCCCGCGGTCGGCGGGTCTCGTCGACCTGACGCTGGCAGTGTTGAAACGGGAGTATCTGATCTTCGTGCGCTACCCGGCCGACGCGGTCGGCGGGATCGTCGTCTCGTTGCTCTTCTTCGCGTTGTTGTTCTACGGTGGGCGGGCGTTCGCCGGGCAGGCGCTGACCGACTCGATTGAGGGACTCGTCGTCGGCTACTTTCTGTGGACGCTCTCGGTTGGGGCGTACAGTTCCGTCGCGAACGACATCGGCAGCGAGGTGCAGTGGGGGACGCTGGAACGACACTTCATGACCCCGTTCGGGTTCGCACCCGTGGCGTTCGCGAAAGGAGTCGCCAAGGTGGTGCGGTCGTTCCTGTTGTCCGGCATCACCCTGGCGGCGATGCTCGTGATCACGGACACCACTCTCCAGGTACCCGTCGTCACCGTCGTCGTGGTCGCGGGGCTGTCGATCCTCTCGGTGCTCGGGCTCGGCTTCGCCGCCGGCGGGCTGTCGGTGTTGTACAAACGGATCGGGAGCTGGTTGGGACTGCTCCAGTTCGGCTTCCCGGTGTTGGTGGCCGCGCCGGCGTTCGAGTTGGGGTGGACCCGGTTCCTCCCGCTGGCACAGGGGAGTAGCCTGCTCCAACGGGCGATGGTGGAGGGAACCCGGGTGTGGGAGTTTCCGCCCGCGGAACTGGCGACGCTCGTCGGCGTCGCCGTCGTCTACGTCGCCGGCGGCTACGCCGTCTTCCACTACACCACCCGGCGGGCGCGTCGGCTGGGTGTGCTCGGCGACTACTGACCTGCCGCGGACGGACGCCGGCGCGGTGAGACACGCCGCCGGGATTTATATCGCACAGTCGACCAGTCGGTGTCGTGTCGACCGACTCGACTGGAGCGACTGTCTCGGCCGACTCGACTGGAACGGCCGTCTCGTCGGTGGTAACACGGTACAGTCGGACGGAAGGGGTCGTCTCGTGGACGTTGGTGGCCACCGCAATCCTGGTTGTCGTGACCGCACTCTACACGCTGCCGCCACTCCTCGGTGTCGTCGTCGCGGTCGTCGCAGTGCTCACACTCCGGCTCCCGGTGTTCCGGCTACACTCCGAGGCACGGGTTGTGACAGACGCGTCGCCAGAGGCGGTTCGCGAGGCGACGCTCGGGGCTCGACCACCAGTGCTGGTGTTCCAGTGGGGTGTCGCCGACCGCGTCGAGACGGGTGACGGCGTTCGGTACCACTACTCGGCGTTGTTCGGGCTCAGGTCTGCGGTACTGACAGTCGACCGTCGCGAGACCGCGACCGGCGTCGAGATCACGCTCACGGCCGACGGGACGCCGTACTCCACACACCACGTGACAATCACCGGCGGCGAGAAGACGGTCGTGACGGTCGAATCCGACCCGCCGCGGGGCTTCGGACTGCGGCGACTCGCCGGCTGGATCGCCGCCCAGCGCCACTACGCCGCCGGGCTCGACGCGCTCGGCTACGATGTGCGTGACTACGAGACGTCGTTCGGACTCCGTGGTCTCCCGTTGTCGATCACTCGTCGATGACCATGTGTCGCCGGTCGTCCTCCGTCGACTGTCTCTCGTCAGTCGCCTTTCCTCAACCGTCCTGGCGGCACACACAGTGCTCTGTTTCGGCAGGTCGGAGCACAACCAGAACGACAATCGGATAGAAAATGCCGCTGTGAGTATTGAACAAGAAGTACATTCTTCTTTGACCTCCTCCCACCCCGTCGGGTGGGATTCCCACGGCACGGCACCGCTTGGGTGGGCGTTTCAGGTTCGCAGCCTGGTCGCATGACCAGACTCCTGGCAGGGCCAAGCCGCCGTTACTCCTATCCCATACTGGGATTCAGAGTTACTTTCTGTCCGGAACCCACTGCCAGCGGTTCGAAAGGGGTTCTTTCGAACGTAGCTTGGGCTGAACCCGATATTATCCGTTTCGTTGGGCGGCTGAGCCGCCTCAGTCCAGTCATGCGTACAGACTCAATGTTGATAAAACTCCCGTTAGCAGAAACGGAGATACGTTCCCAGGTTGTCGGATTCATCCCACCCGTAAACGGGTGGGCTTTCTCCTTGTCGCTGCTGTAAGCGATCACAGCGACGCAGGTGCCGGCAGCGACCGAGAACGGGATGGAGACGGCCGCCGGTGTCGCGGCGGCGATAGCGGAACCGGAGAGCGCGACGAGAACCGAGCAGGCCGCAAGGAGCCAGTGCTCCCGCGTGAACGGCCACACGCCCTCCAAGTACCCAAGCAGCCAGAGTTCGGTCACGTTGTTGAACGCCAGAGAGAACCAGTACG
>JAHENP010000309.1 GCA_018609965.1 Haloferacaceae archaeon | reverse complement strand
AGGATCAGGTCGATAATTGCGGTCGGCGTGTAGAACTCTCCGAGTTGTTTCCGTTCGGCTGGAGAGAGGTGTTCCTCGTAGAGGTGGCCGAGTATGTCCCGGTCGACCTCGCTGAAGTCGAAGTGGTTCAACTGCCACAGCGTCCGTTGCATCACCTCGTCGAGGTCCGGGTCGTCTCGGATCTCCCAGTCGAAGATCTGACGCGCGAACAGGTGGTCGTAGATCTCGCTGAGTTCCTCGGAGGCCAACTCGAACAGGTCAACGTAGCTGCGTTCGACGTACTCCGTGTAGTCGTCCCAGAAAGCGAGATACTCCTCGACACCACCGTTACTGATCATCCGCTTGGTGAGCCCCTTGTCTTCTGCAATCCGGATGAGCAGGAGTTTGTTCAGTTGGACGTACACGCTCTCCCGACAGAACACTGACTTGTTCTCCTCGAAGTCGTCGTCCTGTCGCCCGCTGAGCCGAACCCACGTCTGAAAATCACTGTGGAACTGCGCGTACTCCCCGTACTCGTCGTTCAGTTCGTTCAGCCGGGTCTGAAGCTCGGCAATCTCCGCGTCGTCGTGACCGCTCTCCTCCAGCCGTTGGATCTGTGTTTCGAGTTCCGCACGCTGGCTCTCGTACTCCTCGTACTGATCCCAGTACTGGTCGAAGGTCTCGGACGCGTACGGGATGAAGTACTCGTCGAGCGAGAGACTGAGGACACGAATGAGTTCACGGAACCCGTCGTCTTGGCTGATGTCTGCGGGATTGTTGAACGAGAAGTCCTCGTACCGTTCCGGGTTCAACACCTCTTCACGCCGGAGCGTAGAGAGTTTCTGCAGTGACTGCCGCTGCTCGTCGGAGAGATCCTCGTTGGTTGCCACGCGGCTGTTGGTCCCGCTAATCGACTTAAACTCTACTTCGGTGATCGGGCGAGCACTCACCCCGTGGTGGGTCACTGCGTCGGGATGAGACGAGTCACACTGCTGGTAGAGACGAAATGAGTCGATGTTGGTCGAAACAAGCAGATCGGCGTGGGCTGTCTCTGCGGCGTAGCGAAAGACCTGTGGCACGCCTTCGTCGATCCCGACATCCCGTCGTTTGCCTTCGACGATGATCACTGGAACCCTGTCCTCGTCGTAGAATCGAACGTCGTTCCAGTCGTCTTCCTGAGCGTACTCGCTGTGGTCCCACCCGAGAACGTTGCAGAACAACCGCCGAACGAGGCGCGGACGCAGGTCGATCTCTCGTCGCTCTCCCTCTTCGATCTCCTCGTAGAGAGACGCGTACTCTTCGATAATTTCGTCGACGAAGTCGTCTCCGTGTGCTTCAGTCATGTGTGGATCGAAGGGTTCCAACTGTTCGACCCGCAAACAACCCAGTAGAATAGTGTTTTCGCATCTGCCACACGGTGGATGTCGGTCGCGCCCGCCGACCTACTGGAAGCCGACCGGGCCGCCCGCGTCACGACGCAGTTGGTTGCGAGAGCCGGACTGGAACTGGCTCTCAACGTCCTCGTAGTACTCCTGGAGATCCTCCGTCACCGTCGGCCGGACGTTCTCCATCGCGCGGTCGAAGTGGCGCATCTGGACGTGTTCCGCGTCGTCGGACTCACGCAGCGCCTCGATGGCCGCCTCCCGCGAGATCGACTCCAGGTCCGAGCCGACGTAGCCGTCCGTCAGCTCCGCGAGTTCGCGCAGACTCACGTCCGGAGCCAACGGCGTGTCCTGGGTGTGGATCTTCAGGATCTGCTCGCGCCCCTCCGACCCCGGCTCGCCGACCATCACCAGCCGGTCGAACCGCCCCGAGCGGATCAACGCCGGGTCGATCATGTCCGGACGATTTGTCGCGCCGATCACCATCACGTTGCCCATCTCTTCGAGCCCGTCAAGCTCGGTCAACAACTGGTTGACGACCCGCTCGGAGACGTTGTTCCCCATCTCCTGACCGCGGGCGGGCGCCAGCGAGTCGAGCTCGTCGAAGAAGATCACCGTCGGCGACACCTGGCGTGCCTTCCGGAACGTCTGCCGGATCGCCTTCTCCGACTCGCCGACCCACTTCGACAACAGCTGCGGGCCGCGCACGCTGATGAAGTTCGCGTTCGTCTCGTTGGCGACCGCCTTCGCCATCAGCGTCTTCCCGGTGCCGGGCGGGCCGTACAACAGGACGCCCTTCGGCGCCTCGACCCCCATCCGTTCGAACTTCCCCGGCGAGGTGAGTGGCCACTCGATGGCCTCCTTCACCTGTTGTTGCGGGTCCGAGAGCCCGCCCACGTCGTCCCAGGTGATCTTCGGCAACTCCACCAACACCTCCCGCATCGCAGACGGCTCCACCTCCGAGAGCGCGCCGGAGAAGTCGTTCCGCTTGATGATCATCCGGTCGATCAGACTCGGCGGGATGTCCTCCTCGTCTAAGTCGATCTCCGGGAGGTACCGCCGGAGCGCCTTCATCGCGGCCTCCTTGGTGAGACTCTCGATGTCGGCGCCGACGAACCCGTGGGTCTCGTCGGCCAGCCGCCCGAGGTTCACGTCGTCGCTCAGCGGCATCCCGCGGGTGTGGATCTGGAGAATCTCCTTGCGACCCGCCTCGTCCGGGACGCCGATCTCGATCTCGCGGTCGAACCGACCCGGCCGGCGCAGGGCGGGGTCAACGGAGTCGACGCGGTTGGTCGCCGCGATGACGACCACCTGCCCGCGGGACTCCAACCCGTCCATCATCGTCAGCAGCTGCGCGACCACCCGGCGCTCCACCTCGCCGGTCACGTCCTCGCGTTTCGGCGCGATGGAGTCGAGTTCGTCGATGAAGATGATCGACGGCGACTCGTCTTTGGCGTCCTCGAACACCTCTCGGAGCTGTTGTTCGGACTCGCCGTAGTACTTCGAGATGATCTCCGGGCCGGCGATCGAGAAGAACGACGCGGAGGTCTCGTTGGCGACCGCCTTCGCGAGCAACGTCTTCCCGGTGCCGGGCGGGCCGTGGAGCAACACGCCGCTTGGCGGCTCGATCCCCAGCTTCTTGAAGATCTGCGGGTGTTTCATCGGCAGCTCCACCATCTCCCGGACGCGTTGGATCTCGCCTTCGAGGCCGCCGATATCCTCGTAGGTGATCCCGCCGCCGGTCTTCTCGAACCCGGAGATCGGTTCCTCGCGGAGCTCCACGTCCGTGTCCTCCGTGACGAGACAGACGCCCTCCGGCTCCGTCTCGACGGCGATCAACGGGATCGCCTGGCCGGGCGACCGCATGAACGGGTGGTTCGTGCTCGACATCACCGGGACGATGTCGCGTTGGACGACCGGCCGTTTGAGGATCTGGCGTTTGACCATCCCGGCGGCGTCGGAGCCGAACTGGACGGACGCCTCCTCGGGCGGCGCGAGCGTGAGACTCTCCGCCTTCTCGGCTTCAGCCTTCCGGATGGTGACGCGCTCGCCGATCCCGACGTCCGCGTTCTGTCGGGTGAAGCCGTCGATGCGGACCGTGTCCGTGTTCCAGTCCTGCCGGTCGGCCCGCCACACCTTCGCGGCCGTCGTCTCCGCGCCCTCGATCTCGATGATGTCGCCGGGCGAGAGCTTCAGGTGCAACAGCGTGTCGGGGTCGAGTCGAGCGATACCGCGCCCCGAGTCGTTCGGGTACGCCTTCGCGACTTCGAGTTGGACTTCGTTCATGTTGTGACGGGTGTGTTGTCGTTCGAGCGTCGGCGACGGCCGCAGTTAACTGCTGTGCCGTCTCCGACTCGCCTCTCGTGTGTTGTCGGGGGGCCAGCGGGAAAACACCCCGGGTCGCGGCCCCCTCGTTCCTTCCGCGCCGTCGACAGTTTAGCCGCTGTCGTCGGTGGGTTCGTCGATCTCGTCGTGGTCGCCGACGCTGTCGCGGTCGTCGACGGTGTCGTGGCCGCCGACGCTGTCGCGGCCGTCGACGGTGTTGCTGTCGCGGTTGCCGACACCGTTGCTGTCGCGCCGACGTTGGAGCACTGCGACCCCGCCGACCGCGACGACTGCCAGACACATCGAGACGGCGAGCAGGCCGAACGCGATCCCGAACCCGTACCGTTCGGAGGCGACACCGACGACCGCCGGCGCGACCGCACCCGCACCCATCAGCAGTGTTCGGACAACGCCCAACCCCCCGCCGGCGACCCCGTCGGGGACGACGCTGGTGAGGTACGCCCCCCTGACGGGGCGGAAGCCGTGACTCCCGAGCCCCAAGACGACAACCGCGGCACCCAACACCGCGGGCGACGCCGCGCCGACGGCCACGAGCGCGACGGACCCGGCGGCGGCCACCCCCAGCGTCGCGGCGATCACCGGCAACTGCCCCACCCGGTCGGAGAGATCACCCGTCGCCAACTGGACGAGACTGACGACGAACAACGCGCTGTACAACAACGAGGCGGTCTCGGTCGCGAGCCCACCGCGCTCGCTCAGGTACAAGGGGAGAAACGCGACCATGCCGTTGTACGCGAACGAGAAGGCGAGCGTGACGAGAACGAACGCCGTGAACAACGGATCGCGAAACAGATCGAGATACGCCCGCGCCTGGACCCCCTCACCGCTCGTCGCTTCGGGGGTCGGCACACGCTGCGGTGCGCGGACGGCGAACGCGCCCGCCAGCGCCACGCCGACGCCGCCAGCGGCCAGAAACACCGTGTGCCACTCCGCCCGCGTCGTCACCGCAACGACCGCCGCGGGCGCGGCGACTCCACCGAACGCGCCGAAGGTGTCGAGTACCCCGAGCGCACGCCCGGTGTGGCGTGGGTACGTCCGCGAGAGCAGGCGGACGGCCACGGTCTTGTGTGCGCCCGTCCCGAGCCCGACGAGCAGCATCCCGCCGACGAGCGCCGCGAACGGCACCGGCAACGTCAACGCGAGCGCGCCGACGGCAGCGACCCCCGCGCCGGCGACGACCACCCGCACCGCGCCGAGTCGGTCCGCGAGCGCCCCGCTCGGGAACTGCATCGCGGCGTAGACGGTCATCATCGCCGTAAACGCCGCGCCTAACTGACCGTTGGAGACGCCGAACTCCGTCTGGAACGCCGGGAACAACGGCGGGAACGCGTACCGGAGAAACTTCGCGAGAAACCAGATCGACGCCGACAGCAACAACGCGTCGAACCCTGCCAGCGACCGGAGCCGTGCCCGTGTCCGTGCGAGGGGTCCGGTCGGCATCTGCCGTGGATTCGACGGCGACGGACAAGAACGGACGGGACTCGGAGACAGCCAATATAATACATTAGGTCGACAGGTAAATCTATACTAGCCGTTTTAATACTTCTACTTGGATATAGAACCTGCTCTATCGAAATATCTAAATCGGAACAGTCAGTATGATTTTTCACACATGAGTGTTGGCAGCGGTCGTCTCGCTGTCGTCGAGCATCTGCCGTGTAGGCCGCCGTTGGAACTCATCGAGCGGGACGACATCTGGGTGGTTCGGGAGTACCACGACTCCGGCGAGCACCCAGCAGACGGGGTGACTCGGCTCAGTACACACGACAGACGGATGGACGCCATGCGGGCCGGCAAACAACAGATGGAGGCGCGGCAACACCCGTGTCTGCTCCGGTGGGAGAGTGTGAGAAACGTCGGGGGAGTGTACTGGAACTCGGATTTCGAACAGCTGTCTGTGCGGTTTAGTAGCCTCCTCGGGGTTTGGGTGGTGAAGACACCACGAGACGATATCGCCCTCGCGACGGGAGACTCCGCGTCGGAGGTGGTCACAGCCGGCAGGAGACTCCTCAATCAGTACGACTTCAAGCAGCTCACCTGTTACTCGAAATCTGGTGACGAACGCGAGCAGTTCGAGCACCGGTTCGTTCGCAACGACATCGCGAGCCACGGTGTCCGTTTCAACAGAGGCGAGATTCCGAAGGCTGCCGAGACACCAGCCGACGACACCGAGACGGACGACAACTCGACAGTGACGGCAGAGAGCCCGACGGCCGGCGAGGAGGATGTTGTATCCACACCGAAGGCGACGGGAGTACACAGTTCGCTCGCGGCGACAGTGCCGGACGTGACGGAGCTGCAACCGGTTGATGTCGACGGGGTCGTCCACGCGTACGAACTTCCGTGGGAAGACACGACAGCGCGCGCTCTGTCGTTGGACCCGGAACACGCGGACAAGCAGTGGGCAGTCGACGCGTTCACGACAGCAGTGTCCGACTGGCTCGCGATGACCACACACGAGAGCGTCGGAGCGGTGTTCGAGAGCGCGACCGATCCGGCGACGTGGGTCATCTGCGGTGCCGAGTCGCCACGACTGTCGCAGGTCACCGAGAGGCTCTCTGGTGGGGAACAGATGCGCGTGCTCTCGCAGCTGGCCGACGCAGTCACGACGGCACAACGCCAGGAGATCTACAGAACCGGGTTGTCTCCGGAGACAGTTCGGGTGGCCAGAGACGACTCGACACGAGCACAGATGAACTCGGGGGAGGCTCCAATCAGCGCGAAGCTGATCGGATTCGGGTTGCGCGCTCATGTCGCCGAGGCAGCCGGAACCCAGTGGCTCTCACGGTTTACCCCGCCGGAGCTGTTCGACGGTGGCTCACCGGTGTCGACTACACCAGTGTACCGACTCGGCGCGCTCGCGTACCACTTCCTCGCGGGCGAGCCGCCGTACCGCGCACAGTCCCCGACGGTGGAGTCGCTCGTGTCGGCCTCGGTTACCCCGCTCAAGGAACTCGTGAACATCTCGGTCCGAACGAGTCAGTGTGTGATGCGGGCACTCCATGAGGACCCGAGTCGGCGGTTTGAGACCGGAAAGGCGTTTATTGAGGAGTTCGTTAGTTCTGTCAACGAGCAGTCCGCATCGGGTGTCTGACTCGGTCGGTGGATCGGATACAACGGCTGTTCGTCTTCGTAGCCTGCGACGAGCCGACACCGAACACACCGGTCGGTCTGGCTCGTGGTGTTGGTAGCCACCGAGAGT
>JAHENP010000308.1 GCA_018609965.1 Haloferacaceae archaeon | reverse complement strand
TTGCTCACGCCGCTCGAAAACTCACTGCACGGGCGGCGAGGGATTCGAACCCCCGGCCCCTTGGTCCGGAACCAAGTGTTCTGTCCACTGAACTAGCCGCCCTCACTCGTCCCTAACCCGGACGGCGATTTCAACCCTTCGATAGATACGACGGGTGACATCCTCAGAGTGCAGTATTTATTTGCTAGTATAATATAAATAAATAATTATAAACTTCCTAAACAGACTCTTGCGTTCTGAGCCATTCTAGTATTTCATATATCAGGATTCCTAGATACCCGCGAAATTTCAAAAGGCACATACATATGCTGTGAAATTGAGTTACTATGGACGGTAACACAGGGAGGCGGTAGTTGCTGAAGGCCGGAGGGAGCATCGTGGCACTATCCGCTGGGGCGTCAGTTCCGGGTCTCGCCAGTCCCGACCCGAAAGAGATGTACGAGAAGACGATCAAGATGCGAAAACAACACGACTGGACCACCGGGGAGTGGCGTGACCACCTCACTGACAAGCGCTTCGGGTTCCAGAAGAAGGATGTAGAGATGACATCCGATGTCGGGGCCCAATTTGAGAAGGGCAACTCGGAGCTGAAGATGACGTTCACCACGGACTACAACACGACAGCGCGCCCAACTATCGATTTCACGTACGTCAACAAGCAGTTGGACGCGTACGAGCCGGGTCTCAGACCGCTGGACCGTGTCTGTATCGGGTACAACAACAATGAGTTCGTCCGGAGCGACTACTACACTGGGCAGTACACTGCGAAACAGGCCAATAAGAACTGTTTCGGTCCGACGGGGTCGTGTCTCGGGTACGACGATCGAGACAGCTACGACGACAAGCCGGCAGGAACCGACGAGAACGTATCGGGGTTCTATGGTGAATACGTCAAGGTGAAGGATCAGGGTACCCCAGAGACGCGGCAGATCAATTTCGACTGGTACCACACGTCTGGAACGGTGAGTCTGGATGGTATCAGCTTTAGCCCGTACCCCGCGCCGGTGTTCAGCGGTGGAACCGAACAGTGGGTGAAAGAAGACGATGTATTCCAAGCCAAGATTACTGATCCACTAGGCCCGTGAAACGTCGGAAAGTCGTTACAGCAGCAGTCTCAGCCGTCGTCGGCTCAGCTGGGTGTTTCGCAATCGCAACTCCAGATGCGCGTCGGGGTTACGGCTTTACCGGCGAAAAGCAGTTTTTCGACGGTCAGATGTCACTGTCGAAGGACGGAATCGACGCCGCGCTCGCAGCGACGCCAGAGGCGATCGAATCACTCTATTGGGGTAACTACGAGTATCTTCAGGAGGAACCGTACCGCTCCGCGAACCCACCACAGACGTTCCTCACGGTCGCGTGCGCGCCGCTGGATCAAGCCCGAGAACGGCTGGACGATGTCGACGCGGTGCTCGAATCGGACGGCACGCTCCGTCTCCAGTACCGTATCGCCCCGAAGTACGGCGGGGCCGAGATCGAACGGACGTTCGGCTACGAACTCGTAAAGTGGGAGTCACGCGGACTCGTTCCCGACCGAGTCGTCGTCGAACAACTGCCAGAACCCGACCCACGGGAGTGAGCCGTTCGAGCAGTTACCGAGCGAACACCGCTCAGCGGTCGCCGTCGTGTTAGTGGACACTTGACAGTCGTGACCAGCACCACGGAACGTGAGCTTGTTTATTAGTATCTAGCTACTAGACAAATATAGACCACTACAGATCAGAGGGGTAAGACACACATACAGAGATAAGACAACAACAACAATGCGACGACGAACAGTGTTGACAACAGGGTTCTCGGCAGTGACACTCACGACGGGGTGTCTATCGGCAGTGGCGGAACCTGACGTACGCAGAGCGTACAGCTTCGACAGAGAACAACCGTTCTTCGACGGGCAAATGCCGTTGTCGGAAGATGGTGTTGACGCGACGCTCGCTGCAACGGACGACGCAATTGAGGCGCTTCACTGGGAGCTGTTTGAGGACACACAAGAGGAACCGTACCGCTCCGCGAACCCACCACAGACGTTTCTCACGGTCGCGTGCGCGCCGCTGGATCAAGCCCGAGAACGGCTAGACGATGTCGACGCGGTGCTCGAATCAGACGGGACGTTTCGTCTCCAGTACCGTATCGCCCCGAAGTACGGTGGGGCCGAGACCGAACGGACGTTCGGCTGCGAACTCGTGAAGTGGGAGTCGCGGGGGCTGGTTCCAGACCGGGTCGTCGTCGACCAACTGCCGGAACCCGACCCACGGGAGTAACGGCCTTTCCTCCCAGTGTGGGTCGTTGTCGACCCCTCAAACTGGGGGTGAGCGACACAACAACACTGACGCGTGTGTCAGGGCGTCTCGCCGGTCTCGATGGTGAAGTCGTCGCGGGGGTACGCGACACACGTCAGCGTGTAGCCGTCGTCCAGCTCCGCGTCACCCAGCATCTGTTGGTTGTCGTGTTCGACGTACTCCTCGGCGTTGCCGCCGGAGGTGATCTGGCCGGCACACGAGACACACTGCCCCTGTCGGCAGGCGTACGGGAGGTCCATCCCGGTGTCTTCACCCTGATCCAACAGGGGTTCGTTGTTCGCGACCTCGATGGTCTCGCCTTCCTTGCCGAACTCCACCTCGAAGTACTCGACTTCGTCCTCGGGGATGTCGCCGGGGCCGGCCGCCTCCTCGGTGACCGTCTCACCCTCGGCGAGTTCGCCGTCGTCGCCGGCCGGCACGGCGCCGGCGGCGACACCGCCGCCGCCGATGGCACGGTTGCCCGGCTCCGGGAACTCCGTCTCCTCGACCGTCGAGGCCCGGTGTTCGAGCACCTCGTCGGAGATGTCGCCCGTCGGCTCCCAGCCCGTTCCGCGGGCGTAGTGGAGCGCGACGAAGACGACGACGAGAGACGCCGCCAGCCCGAGTGCCACGGGGTCTACCATGCGCGCGGCTTGGATACGGGGGTTCAATACCCTTGTGATTGGCCACCCGTCCGCCGACGAGCCGGAATCGCCGCCGTCGGGCGGTCAGCCCGCGGGTTACGACTCCTCGCGGCGCCGCACCTCGTGGCGACCGAACCCGTACCGGAGCCGGTTGGCCAGCCGGCGCGCGAACCGGTCACCCCGCGAGCCGAACCGTTCGGCGAGTGCCTGGTGGATCAACGGCACCGGCACCTCCCGTTCCAACGCCTCCTGGACGGTCCAGGTGCCCGTGGAGCCGCCGGCGACGTGGTCGGCCACGCTCCCCAGGTCGGTCCCCTCCTCGCGGAACGCCTCCTCACACAGTTCGAGCAGCCACGACCGGATCACCGCGCCGTTGTTCCAAGTGCGTGCCACCGCCTCCAAGTCGAGATCGTACCGCCCCTCGTGGAGCAGTTCGAACCCCTCGCCGTACGCCTGCATCAGCGCGTACTCCACGCCGTTGTGGACCATCTTCACGTAGTGACCGGCGCCGCTTGGCCCCATCCGGTCGTGGCCATCGGGCCCGGTCGCAATCGCGTCGAACACCGGCACGAGCCGTTCGTACGCCGAAAGCGGGCCGCCGACCATCAGCGAGAACCCCAGATCTGCGCCGGCCGGGCCACCGGAGGTGCCACAGTCGAGGTACGACGCGTCCGTCGCCTCGGCGCGCCGAACGGAGTCTTCGAAGTGGGAGTTGCCGCCGTCGACCACCACGTCGTCGGCCGCAAGGTGTGGCTCCAGCTCGTCTAAGGTGGCGTCAACCGCGTCGCCGGCCGGCACCATCAGCCAGACCGCGATCCCGTCGTCGTCCACGCGGAGCCGGTCACACAGGTCCGCGAGTGACTCTGCGGGGTCGGCGCCCGCCGCCGCGGCCGTCGCCGTCGCCTCGGCGTCGAGGTCGAACGCGACCACGTCGTGGCCCGCCGCCAACACGCGCTCGGTGACGATCTGTCCCATCCGTCCGAGTCCGACCACTCCCAGGTTCACACTCGGGGGTCGGTCGGCTGTGTGTTGTCGGTTGCGGTCGGCCTGTCGACACAGCGTCGTCAGTCGCCGCCCGCGCCGCCGTCCGTCTCAATCTCCTCGGCTCCCGGCGGGACACGTTCGCGCTGGAACTCGTCGAACGCGTCAAGCTCCTCGTCGAGCGCGTACTCCACGCGTCGGTCCTCCCGGTTGTCGGGGAGTCGGTCGCCGACCTCGGTCGCGACGGACTCCCACCCGGGCTTGACCCGGATGCTCCGGGCGGGGGTTCCGACCGCGACGTGGTGGGCGGGCACGTCGCCCTGTAAGATTGCCTTCGCCCCCACCATCGCGTTCTCACCGACCCGGGAGCCGGCCCGCACCATCGCGTCGAAGCCGAGCCGCACGTCGTCCTCGACGATGGTGTGGTAGTTGTACACCTCCGTCTGGTCGACCACGTCGTGGTCGTGTGAGTAGACGTGCGCCGAGTCCGCAATCGACACCCGGTCACCCAGCGTCAGCCGGCCGCGGTCGTCTAAGTGAACGTCGTCGTGGATCACGAC
>JAHENP010000307.1 GCA_018609965.1 Haloferacaceae archaeon | reverse complement strand
CTCCCGGCGTACCACACCCGATTGGCGGCGGTCGCGGGTGGGCTCCTGCTCGGTGCCGGGCTCGCGACGGCCGCGGCCGTCGGGCGAGTCGCTGTCCTCCCCGCGCTGGTCGCGGCTACCGCGGCGCTTGCCACGCCGGCGGCGTACACGGCGCTCACCCGCCGGTTCACACGGCGGTCACGGTCACCGTGGCGGTGACGTGGGTGGACAGCCGAAGAACGAGACGAGCAGAGATCAGTTCGGCTCAACGAGTGGAGTGTTTCTTCGAGAACAGAGGCTGCGATCCGCCGCCGCGCTCAGATCGGGCAGCCGTCGAGGCTCCAACAGCCGTCAGTACAGTGACCGGTCTGGAAGCAGGTAAGGGTGTAGTTGTGGTCGGCGTCGATGGTCGGGAAGTCCTCGAACTTCTCGTCGAACATCGCGGTTAGTTCGTCGTCCGATTCACCGTAGCTCGTTCCGGCGTTTGCTAGCGCCATGTCTACTGTATTCCCCCCCAGTGACTAAAATGTTTCTCTGAAGAATGAGACGAATTGCTGTGGGAGATAGTTCCTATGAAAAAATATTATAAAATGGCGGTAGCGTCGGAAGTAGCCGTCCGGTCGGGTAACGGCAACAGGCGTCGAACTCCCGCCGACGGGCGACGACGACAGGAAGCGGGACGGGTGGGTCACACTCGCCTGTGGTTCACTCCCACAACAGAACCGACGGAAGCGTCTCCGGGTGTTCCGTTCGAAGGAGTGTGTAGCCGACGCCCGCGAGCCCACAGAACAACGAGGGGTCCTGAATCTGATGGGTGTTCGACCGGTCGACGAGTCCGGCGTCACTGTGGACGCGTTCGACGAGTCGACCGACAGCCGACCCCGCCGACGGAACCGACCAGTCGCGCCGGCGTGCCTCGACGGACAGTTCGACACGGCCGGCAACGCCACAACAGAGGTGATCCCCGACGCGAGAGGGCTCTGTGACCGACTCGACCGCTCGGGTGACCGCGTCCGGCTCTCCCAACTGGGTCACGTCGAGCGAGTCGGCGATTCCGAGACGAGCGAGCACCACCCCGGTCCTGCCGTGACACCACTGGTCGGCAAAGCCGGTGCTTTCGGCTCTGAAGTCCGGCCAGTTCCGGTGGGCTGGATCGTAGACGGCCCGCTCGTACGCCAGCGCGTCGCCGACCGCACGCTCGTATCCCCCGTCGTCTGTGGCCGCCGATAGCCTGGCGAGCGCGTACGCGATACCGGAACTCCCGTGAGCGAACCCGGTCAGCGGTGACTCCCCGACCCCGGTGTCCCAGGCGGCCCCGCCGGCATCAGTCGGCCGTTGTCTGTCGAGAAGGTGGTCGCCACATCTGCGCGCCCACTGGTCGAACGGACCGTCACTCACCCGAGACTCCGCTCCGAGGAGCCCGAGAATCGTCCCCGCGCTTCCGGCCGTGACATCGTACGTCCGGTCGGTGTTCACTGCGTCCTCGGTGAGAGAACCGAGCGCGGTCCGTGCTCCACTCAACAGATCGTCGTCGTCGAGTAGCTCTCCGAGCACTGCGAGCCCGTACACGACTGCGCCGACCCCTCTCGTTCCGCCAAGCTCGGCGATTCGTCTCCAACCGAGCGTGTCAACTGCCGCCTGTGTCGGTTCGACAACGGTCTGTGCGGCCGACCGAAACTCGTTGTCGCCTGTCACACGGTACAGCGCTGCTGGTAATAACGCGATTCCGGGACGGCCGAAGTACAACGACTCGTCTGCTCGTTGAATCTGGAGCGTGTCGTCACCCTCCCACGGCCCGATCCACTCCCATTGTGGCACGCCGTCGGTCCATACTGCTGCCTCGTCGATCCGGTTCCAAGCGGTAACAGCGGCCGCTCGTCTGGTCGCTGCGTCCGGAACGGCGCACGCCGAGAGAGGGGGCTCCGTTCGGTCGTCGGTCAGCGGTCCGTCGAAGGCTCCCCGGACAATCTCCGTCTGCTCCGGTGATATCGTCCGGTCGGCCGTGCGGAGCCGTTCCCGTGCTACCGACAACCCGGAGCGAGCAACTGTCTCTCCGGTCCGTTCACCGTTGCGCCACAGCTCCGTCCCGTCGACCCGAGAGGCGAACCGTGGGGGGTCGAACTGCCGAACTGCGGTTCGTTCCGCCGCGATGACTCCCCACGGCGGATCGTCGACTGTGGTGTCACACACTCCCGCCGTGAGCTGTGCCAACTTGACGGTCACCTGTGCCCCGTTCGAGAGCACCTGACCGGACTGGAGACCGTTGATCAGCCTCGTGTACTCCATCGTCGGCCGGTAGACGAGTCGGTTCTCGACACCGCTGAACCGTTGTTCGAGATCAAGCCGGTCGTCCCGGCTGAGTGAGACGACCGTCTCGTGTGCCTCCCGAACCCCCTCGAGGATTCGGTCGACACAGTCGTCGGGGAGCACCGGCTCACCGTCGACGGCGGGAACGTTCGCCTCGCGCTGCACCTCGCCATCCTGTTCCACGACATCGACGACATCCGATCCGGCCGCCTCCAGTTGCGGCACGGTCACGCCAGGAATCGGTTCTGGCGCCGCGGAGGGGGCGATTCCAGAGGCGATTCCGCCGATGTCGTCGTCTCTTCCGGACGCACCCGGGAGGAGTGACGACGACATGATCGACCACTGTGGAGACTCCTGTGACGGGTAGTCATCCGCTCGCCGGTCTGCACCGAAGCGCGGGTGGAACACGGTCTCGGCGTCCACCAACACCGGGTGTTCACCGTTTGCGACGAGATTCTCGTGGTGACAGTCCGTGAACGCGGTGAGGTGTGTCACTGCGATCAGCGCGCCGGCCCGCTCGTAGTACCGTTCGACGGCCGCTCCGTCGGCACAGTCCTCGTCGTTGACCCACTCCATCCAGCCGTACGACCCACGATCAAGATACGTCGGGGACTCGAAGTCCGGAACTGAGAGGTGGTCGTTCAGGTCGGTCAACAGCTCGTAAAACCGCTCGCCGGCCGTCACGGATCGTGGCTTGTACACGATCTGTGTCCCGCAGTCGAACGACAGCTTCGTCACCGCTCGGCCGTCGCCGTGTGTGTCGTCGGCCAACGGCTCCATCTCGGTGAGTTCGCCCAGTTGGCCGTTACCGAACCGCTCAGCCAACGCGTCGCGGTCCGCGTCCAACCGGTCGACCACCTCCGTCAGATGCGACACCCATTGGTCCAGCTGTGTGGCGAGTAACCGGGCGAAGACGGGGTACTCCACACAGACATCGCCAAACCCACGCTGGTCGAACAGGAACGTGTGGTACTTGTCGTAGTACTCCGTCGGTGGGTCGTCGAACGTCTCGGGGTCGGCAAACGCCCGGTCCTCGTCGTGGGCGGCGACGAACGTCTTGAACTCCACGAACAACACTCGGTCGAACCGGTGGTGAAACCGTCTCCGGAACCACTGTCCCGCCTCGCGGACGACCTCCGACGACACCCGTTCGTGGACTCGTTCCGGGAGCCTGTCGACCGCGACCGCGGCCAGCCGTGCGGACAACGCCGGAAACATCACACCTGTGTCGTCGTCCCACTGGAGCTGTTCCCGGGTCGCCGACACCGTCGTGGACTGTTCTCCGACCGTGTCGGCCACGAGCGCGTCCAACCGCTCGACCCACTCCGGAAACGGCTCCGAGTCTGCAAGTTGGTCTGCCCGAACGGCGCGTCGACAGTCCGTCTCGTCGACACCCAACGATGCCAACCGCCGCTCGAACGCCGCCTCGCTCGGGAACTGGTCGCGCCACGCCGACAACACCTCCGTTGTTGTCTCCTCGTCGTGGTCTCTCTCCTGTAGGGCTCCCGGCTGGTCCAACCGCTCGATGAGTGTCATCGCACGGCCGGCCACGAGCCGCGCGTGTGCTGGGTCGATCTCGCGTGTCACGCTTCTACAACTTGAGTTCTATTCAAATTATATATATTTTTTGCTTGTTCAGTGACTATTACCGTCGCAGCGTCTCGTCTGGAGAGAGTTGGTCGACGCGTGGCTGTCTGTACGACCGTCGGGACCGACGCGGTCTCTTCTACGGAGAACACAGAAGCGACGACGAGGGGAGACAACGCCGTGTGGTTGTCACGGTCGGGGGTCGAATCGAGCAGAGGAGCAAAGCGTTCCTGTGCAGACACGCAGCGTTGCTCGACAGAACGCGGTGTTCGTGGAAGATTTGAAGCTCTCTGGGGTGTTTTGTGGTGGCTGTGAGCCGGGACACCGCCAGCGGCGACCGACACAGTTCAATCTGGCACAACCCGGATTTCAGGCGGTTCCTCTCGGGCGAGTTCGTGACGAACCTCGGGGACAGCCTCTACAGCGTCGCCACGCTGTGGCTGGTGTTCGAACTGACGGAGTCGTCGTTGCTGGTCGGGGTTGCGAACTTCCTGTTGTTGTCGCCGTGGCTGTTGCAGTTCGCGGCGGGGCCCGTCGTCGACCGGGTCTCGGTGAGACGGCTCCTCGTCGGCCTCCAACTCGGGCAGGGCGTGGTGGTGTTGGTGTTTCCGCTGGCAGCGTTCACCGGCGAACTATCGATTGGACTCCTGTTTGGAGTCGTCCCGGTGTTGTCGCTGATGGCGTTGTTGTTGACCCCGGTCCAGACGGCGACACTCCCGCAAATCCTCTCTGATGATCGGCTCGCGAAGGGAAACTCGTTGTTGGCGACGGCGACGCTCGGCTTGGACACGGTGTTCGAGGCCGTTGGCGGCCTCCTGATCCCGACGCTCGGGATCACCGCGTTGTTTCTCGCCGACGCCGCCACGTTCGGGGTCGCCGCGCTCCTGTTTGCCGGCGTCGTGATTCCGGAGACGGCTGACGAGACGGTCGATGTGGATGCGTCCGACGACATCGACGAGACGGGCGGTGTGGACGGTGGTGGATTCGGCGACGCGTTCCGAGCGTACGCCGACGACCTCCGAGACGGCGCGAGTGTCCTCCGCGGGACGGTGTTCGTCGAGATGATGTTCACCTCCGCCGTCTTCCACCTCGCGTTGGGGGTGATGCTCGCGGTGCTTCCGGCGTACGCGGGGACGTTCGGTGGTGGGGAGGCGTTCGGCGGGGCACAGACGTACGGGCTGTTGTTGGGTGCGTTCGGTGTCGGCAGAATCATCGGCTCGGCCGTCGGACCGTCCCTCGACGGGTTCCGGTACGGTCCGCTGCGGGCGACGACGTGTCTCACCTCGACGGTGCTGTGGGTCGGCTCCGTCGCCGCCGGCTCGCGGCTCCTCACAGTCGTGTTGTTCGGGCTGGCGTGGGTGCCGGCTGGCGCCAACGGCGTGTTGGTCAGCACGCTGAACCAACGCGTGTTCCCGCAGTCCGTTCTGGGGCGGATTGCGGGGATCAAAGGGACCGCCTCAACCGCGACACTTCCGGTCGGTTCGTTGCTCGGTGGCGTGGTCGGGCAGGTGGTCGGCGCGACGACGGCGATGGGGGTCGCCGTCTTCGGGTTCGCGTTCACCGGTGCCGCCTTCCTCCTCCGGCCACGACTCCGTCGGATTCCGGCCGTCGGCGACGCCGACGCCTCGCAGTTCGCGATCGGCTTCGACGAGCAGTGAGCACTCCAGTGACGCCAACAACGAACACTTCCAGCACACCTCACGAGTGGTCGTCGGTCCACACTCGACACACGGCGAGAGGTCCAGGTTGGCGTCCGTCCCCTCACCGCGGTAGCGGTCCGCGGCCGTCTTCGCGGGTTCCTCGTAGCCGGCCGTCACCCGCCGAGTCGGTCGGCGTCGATCTCGACACCGGAGGGTGAGACGACGAGGAATCCACGGAAGTGAGTGAGCCCACCACCCATCTCCGAGACGGGCGGCGCGATCTCCTGTGCCAGTTCGTTCAGGTTGCCGTCGACATCGAGCACGAGCACGTTGCCGTACTCCACGTTGCGGACCCACTCGGCTGGGTCCGTCGTCCCGTCGAGAACACCCAACACCACGTCGCCGACGACACCCTCCTCGGCCATCTCCTGTTCGATGTCGGCGAGTCCGAGGTCGACTGTCGGCTCCTCGTCGGGATCGCTCACGTCCGACGCGAGGGGTGGACGGGGCAAAAGCCTGTTCGCCCACGGGGGACTGCGGCTCACCGCCGCGGCCGTGATCGACTACTCCTGGTAGGCGAGCCGAACCTGTTCCCACTTGCCGCGTTGTTCGAGGTGTTGTTGGAGCGTCTCGGCGTACTCCTGAGTGAGGTCCTCTGCAGCGGCCAGCCGTTCGTCGTCGACGCCGTCGTCACCACCCCCCAAGAGAGCGTCTTTGATCCCGGAGATGGCGTCCGAGAGCCCCCCGCCGCCACCGCCGCCTCCCGGGCCGCCGGGAGCGCCGGCGGCACCACCCATCCCACCGGACATCTGTTCCAGTTCGGGCATGATCTGCGGCAGTTTCTCCGTGTCGGCGACGATCCGAGCGGTGTCGGGGTCGTCGGCCGCCTCGATCTCGAACTCCGTCGCGGTCATGATCAGCCCCCACTCCTGGTTGGTGAACTCCGAGCCGCGGACCTGCTCGTTGAACTGCTGGTCCACCTGCATCCGGTCCCCGACGATTGCGTCGGTCCAGTCGCTCATACCTCCGGGGACGGGGGCGGCGGCTTTGTGGGTTTCCCTCCCCCCGCGGTGCGCTGGGTTCCCGGAGGAACTGCCCGCCGGCTCAGAGTTTGTCGGCCGCGATGCTGTACACACCACCCAACACCAGCCCGTAGACGACGTGCCACAGCAACGACGGCGGCGCGAAGTTCGGGAACGGCGGCGACGCCGGTGACCCGACAGCACGCAGCCACACCGGCATCACCAACGCCGCGAACCCGACCCACGTGGCGACCCCCCAACCGACGCCCAGTCCGACCCGCTTCGTGACGCCGTCCGCGCCGAGGAGTCCCGCGAGCCCCGCGAAGGCGACCCCCAGGGTCGCCCCGTGAGAGACGTGGACGACTAACCCGACGAGGGGGTTCTCCGGCGGTGCCAGCGTGTACAACGACGGGATCGCGACCGCGATCACGCCGACGTTCATCACGATCATCAGTGCGCCCATCACGAGCCCGCCGGCGATCCCGCGGCGACGCCCGCACGCCAGTTCCCCAGTTCGACTGTGCCGCGTGTCGTCTCTGTCGTCGTCGACATCGTACCCGAACCGTCGGACGGCGGCGACAAGGGCGTGTGGAGGTCGTGTGTCCCGTACACGCTCTACCCCAAATTTTAATTTGCGGTTACTCAGTTTTCTCGAATCGAAATGATACGGGCGGTGAGCCACTCACCGCTGGCCCCACTCGCGGAGTCGTTCACGGGCGCTCCGGAGCCGCGTCACCGCAGTCGCGACGGCAGTCCGGACCGGGTCCGCAAGCGTCGTCGGGAGGAGTCCGGCGAGCCGGAGCGCGAACGCCGGGAGACCGACCGGGTACACCGAGCGCGGTCGGGTGGCGGTCGCGGCGCGGTACACCGTCCGGGCGACGTGGGCGGGCGTGACAGCCGCGGGGCCGCCGTCCAACAGTCGCCCCGTCTCGTGGAACCGGTAGGTGCGGTCGAACGCCGCTCGCCGCCGTTCGGGGTCGGGGAGTCGGTCGGCGGCCCGGCTTTCGAACGGCGTGTCGACCCACGCGGGTTCGACGGTCGTCGCCGACACGGGGGTGTCGAGACACTCGATCCGGAGTGCCTCGGTGGTCCGCGCGGCGGCCGCCTTCGCCGCGCCGTAGTGGCCCGTTCCGGGAAACGCTGCCCACCAGAGCGAACTCGTCACCGTCACCACACGGCCGCCGGCCGCGACGAGCAACTCGAAGGCGCGACGGACCAACGCCGTCGGCCCGTGGACGAGCACCTCGTACAACTGTCGGACCGCCGCGGGGTCGGTGTCCAACACCGCGCCCGGGAGCGCGTACCCCGCGAGGTTGGCCAGACAGTCGAGCCGCCCGGTCGCCGTGGCGATGCGGTCGAGGACCCGGTCGCGGTCCGCGGCGTCCGTCACGTCCAACGGGGCGGTCACGACGGTGCCCGGCGCGTCTGAACCTGGCTCTTGGGTGTCTGTCCCCAGTTCGGAGGTGGTCACTGTGTCCCAGTCGACGTTCGCGAGTGCCGTCTCGTCGGCGTCCGTCGCGTACACACGCCACCCGGCCGCATGGAACCGCGCGACCGTCGCGCGGCCGATCCCGCCGGCCGCACCCGTGACGAGCGCGACGGGCGGGTGGTTGTCAGTCGCCGTCTGTGCACCCGGGACGTGGTCGTCGGTCACACCGCGGCTGGGTGTGGCGTGGTGTTGAACCTCCCGGTCATTTTATTTGGATAGGGCGCGGTGGAAAGCTGTGTCACAGACAGAGACAGTTCGGGCGTACTACAATCACGTCGACGCGGGCGAGACGGACGCACTGGTCGCGTTGTTCGCGCCCGACGTGGTGTACGACCGGCCGGGGCAAGCGGCGATCCGTGGGCGGGCGGCGCTCCGAGCGTTCTACGAGGACGACCGGCCGTTGTCGGACGGGAGCCACGAACTCGACCAGGTCGTCGCCGACGGCCAGACGGTCGCCGTCCGCGGGCGGTTCGCGGGGCGACAGGCGGGCGAGCCGGTCGGGTTCGGCTTCGCCGACTTCCACGAGTTCGACGACGAGGGGCTGATCACCAGACGGACGACGTTCACCGACCGCGACGAAGTGTGACGGTCCCGAGCGGCAGGAGCGCTGTGAGTATAGTATTTTTTCCTACGTGAGATGCTTTACGCACAATCCAGAGACCCGACACTGGAAGCATACTACACCGTCGGCCTCACAAACGTGTCTCAGTCGTTTCTCGTTTGAACACAGTTTCTAGCCAACAGAACTAAAACAGACGATAACAAATCGGAGTCAGATGCAGTTCACAGAGGACGACACCGGGCAGGTGACGGTCATCGACGAGACCAGAAACACCGTCCAGTTGACGTTCGACGCCGACCGCGAGGCCGGGCTCCAGCCCGGTGGTGCGGGACTCGACATCTTCAGAGAGGTTGGATACGATCCTGGCCCGCAGCGACAGACGGAGACGAAACGGTTCACCGCCCCGCCGGTCGCGGTGACGGTGATCGACCTGTCCGTTGACGAGCCGGACCACCGGAACCTCACGGACGGCGACACCGCCGCCATCGATCCGGAGACGGCGGTGGTGCTCCGCACGCCCGTCCTCGTCCACGTTCGCCCGCAGGTGACCGGCCAGATTCGCCGGACCACCGAGGCGGTGATCGTCGAGTTCGACGAGCGCGCCCCGGTCGAGATCGGCTTCGAGTGTCGCGACGGCGAGGCGCCCGGACTGATCGCCGTCGAGGAGAGTCTCGCGGGTGTCGCGCGCGGGCTCACTGCGCTCG
>JAHENP010000306.1 GCA_018609965.1 Haloferacaceae archaeon | reverse complement strand
TGCGGGCCTGTTCCAACTCGGAGTTCATCCGCGAGAGGTTGTACAACGTGTCGTCACCGGATTTCTCGACGAGCTTGTCCACCTCGTCGAGCATGATCACAACCACGCGTTCGTGGTGGTCGACGGCGTCGAAAAACGCCGAGTAGACGCGGTCGGTGGGCCACCCCGTCATCGGCACCTCCTCCATCTCGTCGCGGTCTGTCGCCAACTCCTCGATCCGGTCGTCGAGCGCGTCGAGATCGTTGAACACCGTCCCGCGCAACGCCGCCGGCTCCTCGACGGCCTCAGACCGCAACGACCGGAGTTGCTCCAGTTCGTCGGCGATCCGGGCGCGGTTCTTCTCGACGAACGTGTTCGCGAGCTGGGCGAGCACCCGGTACTGGGTGTCTGTCACCTCGCAGTTGATGTACTCCACCTCGCAGGGCACGTCGTACCGTTTGCTGGTCGACTCCAGTTCCTGTGAGACGAACTTCGCGCTGGCGGTCTTCCCCGTCCCCGTCTTGCCGTAGATCAGGATGTTCGAGGGTGTGTCCCCCCGCAGCGCCGACACCAGGATCGTCGCCATCTGGTTGATCTGGTCGTTCCGGTGTGGGAGGTTCTGTGGGGTGTAGGAGGGGCGGAGCACCTCCTTGTTCTCGAAGATCGGCTCACCGGAGAGGAGATCGTCGAACAACCCCGTCGACTCGTCTTCCTCGCTCAACACCTCGTCGACATCCAACTCGACGGCCGTGTCCGACCGCGACCGGGAGTCCAACGTCACCTCGGTGTCGACACTGGCTGTGGTGGCGTCGGCATCCCCCGGCGTGTCGTCGGGGTCGTCGGCTCGACTGCCGTCACCCCCCTCGGGTGCGGGGTCGGTGTCGTCACCCGACGCGTCCACCTGTGGCTCGTCGGAGTCCGTCTCACCCAACGAGAGTCCGTCGGGAGTGGTGCGGTCGTCGCTGGCGGTCGACTCGTTCCGGGCAGGGGAGTCGTCTCGGTCGCTCGATCCGTCGGGCGACCCGTCTCCGTCGGCGGTCGTGTCCGTCCCGACGAGTTCGTCGACAGAGTCGATCCGTCGACTCCGGTCGTCCTGCTCGTCGCCTGCGGGCTGTGCGTCACCGTCGTCGGACGTGTCCACGGCGTTCGGTGCGTCCGCCCTCCCGACGGCCGCGTCTCTGTCGCCGTTGTCGTCCGCGTCGTCGTCTGACATTCCTGGCTCACCCCTCTATTTCGGGTGGAGAGACCCCCACACGACGGCCGAAAACGGGTCGTGAGCGGGGTCACACCCCGATTCCACCGCGTCGGCGCCCGACCGCCGTTCCAATTGATGCAACCGAAACAGAGGAAGCGTCGGGTAAAAACCCTTCCTATTCCATCAGGTCGGCCGTGTCGGAGGCGAACGCGGCAACTGCAAACGGGCAGAACACACCCCGTCGAGAGAGATCGACGGCCACGGAGCCACACGCCGCCGACTGCCCGCTTAGGGTGTCGTAGTCGACGAAATCGACACGCGAGAGGGTGTTCGAGCGGAGCTGCGGGACGAGGTGTTCGACTCGAACCGACGGGGAAACGAGGCGTTCGAGTGGAACCGACGGGCGAGGAACCGCTTCGAGTCGAACAGTCGGTTTGAGATGGGTTTCGAGTCGAACGGTTGGTCGTGGGGTCGGTTCGAGTCGAACCCGTGGGGCAGACGACCCAACGTCGGGTCGGCGGCTGTCGAGTGGAAACGGGGGTGATCGCCGTGTCGACACGAAACGGGGGAGGGAGGACCCCCCCACCCCTTCGTTTCGAGTGGAACCGCGACAGAGAGGGGGTGGGGGGGACCCCCCCCACAGACGGTGTATATACATGGAAGGTTTTATATCACTAGCTTAGAAACCATATCCGCAATGCGAACAGACCCGTTTATTTCTGTCGTGTGAGTGGTGTAAAGTGAGTACCGCGCACGGAGCAGTGCTCTCACCGCCACCCCCCCACCACACCTCGTCCGCGTTCCACTCGAAACGAGGGGGTGGGGGGGGCGGGAGGTGACGGTACAAAGTGGTATACAGATCGTGTGAATCTATATACTCTCACTCTCGTCTCCCCGACGTTCCGTAGTTCCCCGACAGTCCGTGGCAGTTCGGCGTGTCGCCGTCGGGGCAATCGGGCTCGTCGGACACGTTGTTCTCCGAGAGGCCACGGTCGTCGGGCACGTTGTCGTCTAGAGGGCCACGGTCCTCCGGCAGACCGAGACAGCCCGGCTCCCGTCGGTCGGCGATCCCGCGGAGAGACACTGACGACTGTCTGTGTCCGACACAGTAGTTAAGTGAGGGCACGGGCTTGTCTCCACAACGCCCTCGCGGGAGGGGGAGGACAGAATGGGTCTGCTCACGAACCTCAGAGACAGCATCTCACAGGTCACAGACCGGTTGTTCTCGGAGTCCGAGCCGAAGCGGATCGGCATCTACGGGCCGCCCAACGCCGGTAAGACCACGCTGGCGAACCGGATTGCCCGGGACTGGACAGGGGACGCGGTCGGGCCGGAGAGCCACGTCCCACACGAGACACGCCGCGCCCGCCGCAAGGAGGACGTGACCATCGAGCGCAACGGCAAGACAGTGACTATCGACATCGTCGACACTCCCGGGGTGGCGACGAAGGTTGACTACAGAGATTTCCTCGATCACGACATGGGGAAGGAGGACGCGGTCAAACGGTCTCGGGAGGCGACCGAGGGGGTCGCCGAGGCGATGCACTGGCTCCGGGAGGATGTCGACGGGGTCGTCTACGTGCTCGACAGCACGAACGACCCGTTCACACAGGTCAACACGATGCTCGTCGGGATCATCGAGAGCCAGGATCTGCCGGTGTTGATCTTCGCCAACAAGACGGATCTCGACGAGGCGGAGGTGAAACGGGTCGCGGACGCGTTCCCACAACACGAAACGGTCCCCCTGTCGGCGTTGGAGGGGGACAACATGGACGAGGTGTACGAGAAGATCGCGGCGTACTTCGGGTGAGACAGCATGGTAGAGGCAACCACACACGACGGCGAGGTCGACGGTGTTCGGATGGATCTGATCAGCGGCGCCCGGATGGATGGGTTGACCTCGATGGAGAAGATCCGACTGATCTTGGACTCGGTGCGGGACGGTGACATCGTTGTCCTCGAACAGGGGTTGACCCCCGACGAGGAGTCGCGGCTGATCGAGGTGACGATGACGGAGATCAGCCCGGACGACTTCTCCGGGATCGAGATCGAGACGTATCCGCGCCCGACCAGCTCCTCGGGTGGGTTCATCAGCCGGCTCACCGGTTCCGAGGAGGCGAACAAGCTGACGGTGATCGGCCCGGCCAACCAGATCGAGACGATCGAGAAAGACGAGGAGTTCATCAGCACGCTCGTCTCCCGACAGTAGATGCCTCACCAGTGCACCAACTGCGGCCGGACGTTCCCCGACGGCTCGAAAGAGATGTTGTCGGGGTGCCCGGACTGCGGGGGGAACAAGTTCAAGTTCGACCCCGGTGGCCGCGCGTCCGACCGCGACCCCGCGCCGGGGTCGGCGACCGACTCGACGGGGGTGCCCGACCCGAAAGACGTTGCTGACGCGGACCCCGTCCGGTCGGGGGAGGCGACTGACCAGGCGCCGGACACGCCGTCGACGGGTGAGGACCCGTTTGCCGACTACGAGTGGCCCGACACCGCCTCGACGGAGCCGCCGGATGCACACGACAAGACGGGGCCAGCGGGTCAGCCGACCGTCGACGGGTCGACGACGGGATCGGGGGCCGACTCCGAGGAGTCGACGGCAGACACCGGCGAACCGACCACCGACCCGACCGACGCGGACGGGTTCGAGTACAGCTCTGCGGCCGAACGGTCGGCAGCCTCGCGGTCGTCCGACACCCCCGACTCGCAGTCGGCAGACACCTCTCGGAGGTCCGACGGCTCCGACTCGCAGTCGACGGACACCTCGCGGTCACCGGACACCGCCACGGACCGTCCGGGGGCGCGGTCGGGTGACCGCCCACACGCGGATGTCGAAACCGCGAGTGACGCGGACGGAGACACGGAGAATTCCGCACAGGCGAGCGCCCGGTCGGAGGTGGTCTCAGGGGCGGAACTCCCGGATCACACCGGTGACACGACTCAGACGAGTGACGAGGCGGCTCCGGCCAACGCCGATTCTGCGGGTGGCGACGAGTCGGAACTCCCCCAGACGGGTGATCCGGAGTTCGAGCGGATGCGGAAGGAACTCAACGAGCAGTTCGAGTCGATCCGGATCGTCCGCCCCGGGGAGTACGAGCTGAACCTGGTCGA
>JAHENP010000305.1 GCA_018609965.1 Haloferacaceae archaeon | reverse complement strand
CGTGTTGTGCATCTCCGACGAGGTGTACGCACAGATGCTCTTCGAGGGGACCCACTACAGCCCCTACGGGTTCGCCGAGTCGGACAACGTGGTCGTCGTCAACGCCTGCTCGAAGACCTACTCGATGACGGGGTGGCGGCTAGGGTGGGTCGTCGGCGCGACCGAGCGGATCGAACGGATGTTGCGCGTCCACCAGTACGTCCAGGCGTGTGCGTCCGCGCCGGCGCAGTACGCCGCCGAGGCGGCGCTCACCGGGCCACAGGAGCCGGTCGCGGAGATGAACGCGGCGTTCGAACGCCGGCGTGATCTGGTCGTCGACGGGTTGGAGGACGCTGGGTTGGACTGCCCCCGGCCGGCGGGTGCGTTCTACGCGATGCCGGCGGTGCCGGAGGGGTTCGTCGACGAGGTGATCGAGCGCGGCGTGGTGGTCGTCCCGGGCGAGGCGTTCGGCAACCACGGCGCGGGTCACGCCCGAATCTCCTACGCGACCGACGAGGCGACGCTGAAGGAGGCGTTGGAGATCATCGGGGACGCCGCCACGGCGGTGCGGTGAACCGTGGAGATTCCAGAGCCCCCGGCGTCCGTCGCCGACCAGCCGCCGTTTGCGCCCGCCGAGACGGGGATCGACTCGCTCGACGAGCTGCGGGCGTCGATCCCGATCACCGACCGCGTTGCGTACTTCAACACGGGCGCGACCGGCCCGACACCGACAGCGTTGTTGGACGTCGTCGACGAGTGGAACCGCGCTCACAAGACGGACGTGTTGGTCGACGGCGACGCCTACGCGGTCGGGTTCGCCGCCTACGAGGCGATCCGCGAGCGAGTCGCGCCGTTCGTCGGCGTCGACCCCGCGGAGTTGGCTCTGACGGAGTCGACTGCGGACGGGCTGAGCGCGGTGTTGGCGGCACTCGATCTCGGGCCCGGTGACGTTGCGGTGACGACGGATCTCGAACACCCGGCCGCGGACGTGCCGCTGGCACGGCTGGCAGAACGGGGCGTGACCGTCCGGCGTGTCGAGACGACTGCCGGGCGGATCGACACCGACGAGTGGGCGGCGGCGGTCGCGGACGCGGAGCTTGCGGTGTTCTACTCGCTAGCGTGGACCTACGGGACGCGGCTCCCGGTCGCGGAGATGACCGCGGCGGCCGACGAGGCGGGGGCGTTCACCCTCGTCGACGCGGTGCAGGGGCCGGGACAGCGAGCGGTCGATGTCCACGAGTGGGGCGCCGACGCGGTGGTCGGCTCCGGCCACAAGTGGTTGTTGGGCGTGTGGGGGTCGGGCTTTCTGGCGGTCGCCCGCGATGCGCTCGCGGAACTCCAGCCGGCACAGGTTGCCTACCGGAGCGTGACGGAGCCGAACGGCGCGTTCGAACGGAAACCCGCCGCCGCGCGGTTCGAACGCGGGACGACCGCCATCGGCGCACACGTCGGGCTCGCCGAGAGCGTCCGGCTGTTCGACCGGCTCGGGACCGAGACGATTCGCGAGGAGATTCTCCGGCTGGCCGACCGGCTCGTCGACCAGCTGCCGGCCGAGCGGGTGGTGAGTCCGGCGGAGCCGGAGACGGGGCTGGTGACGGTCGACGTGCCCGAGCCGGAGGCGACGGTGGAACGGCTCCGCGAGGCCGGGGTGGCGATCAGGTCGTTGTCCGACCCGGCGTGTGTGCGGGCGTCGGTTCACGCCTTCTGTACCGACGAGGAGATCGACCGACTCGCAGCAGAACTGCACACGGCGTGGTGAGCGGGTGTCGGCGGCGCGGGCGTCCAGCGGCGTCAGTTCCGTTCGCGTTCCCGGCGGCGGGTCGACTCCGACCGTTGGCTGTCGACCTCGGAGCGGCTGTCTCCCAGTGTCACGTCTTCGGTCGCGAGGAGGTCGTCGAGTCGGCGCTCGAACTCCGTCTGGCTGATCTCCCCGTTGGCGTAGCGGTCGCGGAGGTCTTCGACGGGGTCGCCTGTCGGCTCGGACCGAGCGGGTTCGGCGTTCGCGACGGGCGGCTGTCGCTCCGGCTCCTCGCCGTCGTCGACCAACGGAACCAGCTCCGGCGCGAGGACGATCAACGGGATCAGGACGAAGAAGCCGAGTCCGATCACGACACTGGAGAGTGAGCCGACGGGACCGAACACGACTGTGAGACCGATCGTCAGAAAGAACGCTAGCGTGGCGGCACGCCAACGACTGAGGGACTCCATACCTGTGTGGTCCCGTTCGACCCTGAAATTTCCACCGGCAGTGTCTCGGGTTGTGGGTCGTCTCCGCCGGGCGCAGACGCCGCGGCCCCGGCCGGCCGTCAGTTCGCGGTGCTGACGATCTTCACCACGTCCCCCTCCGCGAGTTCGTGATCCTCGCCGATCCGGCGGTCCGAGCGGGCGTCGACGGCGTGGAGATACCCCTCGCCGATGTCCGTGTGGACGGCGTACGCCAACTCCTGTGGCCCGCTGCCGGTGTCGAGCAGGTGTGCGTCCGGGAGCATCCGCCCTTTTGTGTCGGTCCAGTGGGTCTCACTCTCGACGGGGTAGACGGTGATCTGGTCGAGCAGGTCGTACACCGCGGTGTTCAACGCCGCCTGCACACCGGTGCCGTCGTACTGGGCTGTCACCTCGCGAATCTGTTCGAGCCCGTCCCGTTGTGACGCCGAGAGGTTGCCGGTCACCTCGAAGTCTGTGTCGCCGGGGTCGTAGTCGATGGCGCTGGCGTCCGCCGCGCGTTGGAGCGCGAGTTCCCCGTCGGCGGTCGCGGGCACGACGGGTTTCTCCGACTCCAGCAGTCGCTGGACGTTCTCCTCGGGCGCGATGTCGACCTTGTTGGCGACGACGACGATTGGCTTGGTCTGCTTGCGAATCCGACGCGCGAGGTCCTCGCGGTCGTCGTCACTCCAGTGGCCCGGCTCGGCGGGATAGTCGGCCGCGCGCAACACCGTCGCCACGTCGTACTCCGTCGCGCCGAACCCGGTGAGCATGTCCCGGAGCGCGTCGTCGATGTCGAAGTCCGGCGAGCGGCCCTTGCGCTCGACTGACTCCCAGTTGTCCGCGACGATCCCCGCGAGCCACTGGTCCATCTCGCGTTCGACGAAGTCCACCTCCTCGACTGGGTCGTAGTCGCCCACCTCGACGGGGGCGCCCTCGGCGTCCGTCGCGCCCGCGGCGTCGACGATCTGGAGCACCACGTCCGCGTCCGTGAGCGCGTCAAGGAACTGGTTGCCCAGCCCGCGCCCCTCGTGTGCCCCCGGCACCAGCCCGGCCACGTCGAGCAGTTCGATGGGAACGTAGCGTTTCCCGTCGTGGCAGTTCTCCCGGCCACACCGCTCG
>JAHENP010000304.1 GCA_018609965.1 Haloferacaceae archaeon | reverse complement strand
CCCGACCGCACTGCGGTCGTCGGCGGGCGCGACGGCGACCACGTCCGCGACCGTCGACAGCCTGTCGTACAACGCCCGGAACCCCGGGCTCTCGATCCCGTCGTCGTTCGTCAACAGTAGCCGCGGCGTCTCGGCTCCCGCTTCGTCCATGTCTGTCGGTGGCGCTGCCGTGGGAAAAAACGCGTCGTTGCCGGGTGCGCCGATCCCCTCCCCGTTCGCGAGTCAGGCCGTGTCGGCCTCGTACCCGGCGTCCTCAACGGCGACGATGGCGTCCAACGGGTCGATCTCCCCCGAGACGGTCGCCGTGTCCGTCTCGTGGTCGGCTGTCGCCGACTCGACGCCCGCGAGACCCTCCAGTGCCTCCTTGACACTCGCTTCACAATCTGTACAGCTCATGCCGGTGACGGTCAGTTCGGTAGCCACACTCCTCGTTGGCCAGTGTGGTAGACGACAGTTTCGCTTCCGGCCGGGCCGTCGCGTTCGTCGATGATAAGTCACAGCGGAGCAAGGCGGAAGCCCACCCCTTTAGCAGTGGGTAGCTGACGAGACTGTCGCCTGTGACGTGTTCAGCTCCCCTTGGAGACGCTGTACCACTCGCCGTCCCACGTGAACAGATACTCGAGGACGGCCTTGATGCCGGCGAGACTGTACAACGGTAACACCGCCGGGAGCAGCAGGTAGCCGACCCCGACGGAGCCGAGACGGCCCTTCGCCGTGTCGTACACACGGAGTGTGAGCGCAGCGCCGATCAGCGTGAATCCGGGGAGCGCGAGCCACCGTCCCTGACCGTGGACGACGAGCACCGCCGCCTTCGGGAGGAGCGACAGCATGAACACGTTCCCGAACACGGACGAGGCACAGATGGCCGGCGCGAGGAGGTCCCTGTGTGTCCCCTCTCTCGCCCAGAGCCGGCGGAGCCCACGCCCGACGAGTCTGTGGAGCACCTGCGCGTAGCCGGTCATCCACCGTTTCCGTTGGCCCCACCAGTCGACGGGAGTGTGTGCCGCCTCGATCGTCGAAGCGAAGGAGAACTGCTCGACGACCTCGACCCCACTGCAGTAACAGTCGAACGCGAACGCGTAGTCTTCGGTGAGCATCGCCGGATCGTAGCCGTCGACGGCGTCGAACGCCACCCGCCGCATCACGACCGTCCGACTGGCTGCGACGGTGAACCCGGTCAGCGCCGTCAACAGCCGCTGACTCAGATCACCGAGCACAATCGACTCGTAGTAGGCGGCGAGTCCGGTGAATCCTTCCGGCTCCGGAATCGTCCGCCCCTGGACGATATCCGCTGGGCCGTCCTCGATCCGTGCGACGGCGCGGGAGACGAACCGCGGGTCGACTCGCTCGTCCGCGTCGAAGACAGCGAGCAGATCACTCGTTGTCTCCGCCGCGGCGTAGTCGATTGCGCCAGCCTTCGTCCCGGGGCTCCGGTCGTTGACGAGCAGTTCGACCCGATCACGGCGTGCCAGCGTCCTCCCGCGTCGGATCGACGCCTCGTCGTCCGGTTCGGCGACGATCACCACGGAGAGATTCCGGTACTCGCTCTGGAGCAACGACACTACACTCCGGTGGAGCACGCTCTCGTCACCGTACACTGGGACGACGGCGGTGACACTCGGGCCGGTGGTCGGGAGCCGAGTCTCGCCGCTCCGGCCCAACTGCCCGAGCAACACGAGCGTCGAGAGCCCGAACAGCCCACTCAGCGTGAGACACGCAGTGGTCGCCTGCAACACGGTGACCGCGTCCCCTCCGAACACGGCCGGAATCGGCAACACGAGTCGGAGCCGCCCCTGTAGGTACCCTGTCACAACAACGGTGCTGATCGCGAGCCCAAACAGAACCATCTCCGCACGGTCCCCGATGCCGTCCGGATGGGGGAGTCTCGTCGTCGCCCGCGACCAGAGTTTGCGGAGTTTCGACACACGACTGGAGTCTGCCATCACCCCGACCACTCGTCTCCGGTGTCTTCTACCTACTGTTTCAGATCTACAACCAAACGGAACTGTACGAATCTATACACGCAGACGCGACGTAGACCACAGGGTCTGCTCACACAGACGACCGGTGCGCGTCACATCTTCGCCGCGGTGTCGCCTTCGGATTCGAAACCCCACGCTGCGCGAGGAACGGGCCGTCTCGTGGGGAGTCTCTTCCACTCGGGGCGGTCGAGGGGTCTGTCTCACATTCGACTCTACAACCCAATATGTGCCTTGAATTGGAAAACAAAAGTAGAGGTGACAAACCAACCGGGTCTTTTAAACAGAAAACGAAATGAGTGTGGAGCCCGTAGGTACGGGTAGGTGATCACGGTGGAACGACTGACACTCGGCGTCGGCGGGATGACGTGTGCGAACTGCGCGACCACGGTCGGCGACGCGCTGGCGGCAGTCGCCGGCGTCGAGTCGGCGACCGCCAACTTCGCAGCCGACGAGGCGACCGTCGAGTACGACCCCGCGGAGACGGACGCGGGCACGCTCGTCGCGGCGATTCGCGATGCGGGGTACGACCCCGTCACCGCGGAGACGACCGTCGGCATCACGGACATGACCTGCGCAAACTGCTCACAGACTGTCGAGCGGGCCGTCGGCGGGCTTGACGGAGTCGTGCGGGTCGACGCCAACTTCGCGGCCGACGAGGCGCGCGTCGAGTATCTCGCGAGCGTGACGGACCGGGCGGCAATCGACGACGCGGTCGAAGCCGCCGGCTACACACCCGTGCGTGAGGAGAGCGACGACGGCGAGTCGGAGGCGGACCGTCGGGAGGCGGCCCGGACGGCAGAGATTCGTCACCAGCGGAACCTGACGCTGTTGGGTGTGGTCGTCTCGCTGCCGTTGCTCGCGTTCATGGCCGACCACCTCCTGTTCGACGGCACACTGTTGCCCGAGACGGTCGTGGGTGTCGGAACCGGTTGGGTGCAGTTCGGACTCGCGAGCGTCGCACAGATCGTCCTCGGGCGGGAGTTCTACGTCAACAGCTACGACGCGCTCGTGAAGAACCGAACGGCGAACATGGACGTGTTGATCGCGCTGGGCTCCTCGACGGCGTTCGGCTACTCCGTCGTCGCCCTGGTCGGGGTGCTCCCAGACGCGGGGCTGTACTTCGACACGGCCGCGCTGATCCTCACGTTCATCATGCTCGGTAACTACCTGGAGGCGCGTTCGAAAGGACAGGCCAGCGAGGCACTCCGGTCGTTGTTGGAGTTGGAGGCTGAGACCGCGACTGTCGTCCGCGAGGCCGACGACGGGACGGAGACGGAGACTGAGGTGCCACTCGAAGATGTCGCGGTCGGCGACCGGCTCCGCGTCCGCCCGGGTGAGAGGGTTCCGACGGACGGCGAGGTGGTCGCCGGCGAGTCTGCGGTCGACGAGTCGACGGTGACCGGGGAGTCCGTCCCCGTCTCGAAGTCGCCCGGCGACGAGGTGATCGGATCGACGATCAACGAGCAAGGGGTGTTGACCGTCGAGGCGACCCGGGTCGGCGAGGAGACCGCGATCCAACAGATCGTCGCGCGGGTCAAGGAGGCACAGGCCCGCCAGCCGGAGATCCAACACGTCGCCGACCGCATCTCGGCGTACTTCGTTCCGGCGGTGATCCTGAACGCGCTCTTGTGGGGCGTGGTGTGGGGAATCGCGCCGGGGACACTCGCGGCTGTCGTCGACGCGGTCCCGCTGTGGGGGTTGGCCGCCGGCGGCCCCGCCGCAGTCGGGGTCGGGGAGTTCGCGGT
>JAHENP010000303.1 GCA_018609965.1 Haloferacaceae archaeon | reverse complement strand
TGTCCGGGGTTCACCCTCCAGAACGTGCCAGAACAACGCGAAGTTGGTGCCCGCGACCACCATGAACGGGACGACCACCCACTGGACGACCGCCGAGAACGCGGCGATGCTGTCGGCTTCCGGCGAGAATCCGCCGGTCGGGAGCGTCGTCAGCGCGTGCGCGACGGCGTTGTACGCGTCCATCCGTGGCGCGAGTCCGCCCAGGTGGAGCCCGTACAACAGGGCCATCTCCAACAACGTGAACCCCAGATACACCAGCCACAGCGCCCGGGCCGTCTCGGCGATCCGCGGGGTCAGCTTCTCGATCCCGACGCCTGGCGCCTCCGCGTCGACGAGCTGTGCCCCGCCGACGGACAGCTCTGGGAGGATCGCGACCGCCAACACGACGATCCCCATCCCGCCGAGCCACTGTGTGAGTTGGCGCCACAACATGATCGCGTGCGAGTGGCGTTCCAACGAGATCTTCTCCAACACGGTTGCCCCGGTGGTCGTGAACCCGCTCATCGACTCGAACAACGCGTTCACCGGGTTCGCGAGCGCGGAGGCGGGCGCAGTCGGCGCGAACACGCCCGGCACGCCGTAGGCGGCAAGCAGATACGGGAGTGTTCCGACGGCAGAGACGGCGATCCACGTCGTCGCCACGACGAGAAACCCCTCACGAGAGCCGATCTCCGGGTCGGGATCGAGCCGGGACAACACGGTGCCGACGGCGACCGTGAGCAACGCCGCAGCGACGAACGTCGGAACGTCTTCTCCGTAAACGACGGCGACAGCCAACGGGATCAGCAACGTCCCCGAGAGATACTGGAGGACGGTGCCGACGACCGACAGCGACGCCCGCCAGTCGACGCGCGGGTCGTCCCTGTTGTCGGAGACCAACCGGTTCACGCCGTCTCACCGATCATCCGTTTCGGAGGAACCGGCAGCCCCCGTCTAAATCCGTCGTTTTCGACGGCAGTGTGTCGAGGACGACTCACCGACGGCTGGTGTCGGCTCACAGTTTCGCCGCCACTGCCTCAGCGTCGTCGGCCTCAACGAACACGACCAGTCGGTCGCTGATCTCGATCTGGCTGTCGCCGCGGGGGATAATCAGCTCGCCGTCGCGGGTGATCGAGCCGATGACGACACTCGCCGGCAGTTCCGGGACCACCTCGCCGACGGTCCGACCGACCACGTCGCTGTCGTCACCAACCTCCAACTCCAGAATCTCTGCGCGGTCGTCTTCGATGATCGAGACGGTCTCGGCGTAGTTCGTCCGTGTGAACCGGGTGATCTCCTCGGCGGTGACCCGCCGGGGGCTGATCGCCACGTCGACGCCGACGGCCTCGAACAGATCCGTGAACTGGCCGTTGTCGACGACGGCCGCGGCACGGTTGACGCCGAGCCGTTTCGCCAACAACGTCGCCAACAGGTTCCCTTGATCCGTCTCCAAGGCGGCGATCACTACGTCCGCGCGGCCGACGTTCTCGCGTTCGAGAAACTCCTGGTCGGTGGCATCGTGTTGCATCACTGTCGCGTCCGGCAGTCGTTCCGCCAGCCGTCGCGCCCGGTCGGGGTCCTGTTCGACGACACGCGGGGTGATCCCCTGTTCACACAGCAGTTTCGCGGCCTGATAGCCGATCTCGCTGCCGCCGAACACCACCACGTCCTCGGGGTTGCGTTGGTCTGGGGCGAGTTCGCCGCCGAACGCCTCCACCTCCTCCGGCCGGCCGATAACGACGAGATCGTCCTCCGGGCGGAGCCGGGTCTCCCCACGCGGGACAATCACGTCTTCGCCGCGGATGATCGCCGCAAACGTCAACCCAGGGAAGCGGTCGGCCTCGCTGACCGTCTCGCCGGCGACGACCGACTGGGCGGGCACTTTGAACTCCGCCATCAGGCAGGCGCCGTCGGCGAACGACTTCACGTCCTCGGCAGTGGGGACGGCCATCACCTCGACGATTGTCTGGGCCGCCAGCAGATCCGAACACACCATGAAGTCGACACCGAACGCCTCGTTGCCGGCGTCGACCGCGTGGTCCCAGGTGGTCAGATACTGTGGTCGTTTGACGCGCGCGATTGTGAACGCCTCCGACTCCACCTTCGCCGTCCCGCAGACGACGACGTTCGTCTCGTCGTCGTCCGTGCTGGCGATCAGGAGGTCCGCCTCGCCGACGCCCGCCTCCCGGAGCGTCTCTAAGTCGGCGCCGTCACCCTCGATCGCGAGCACGTCGATGTCGTAGGTCAACGCGTCGACACGCTCGCCGTCTCTGTCGATGACGACCACGTCGTGTGTGTCTGCTAACCCCGCCGCGATGTTCGAGCCGACCTGGCCGGCGCCCACCACGATGACGTGCATACGCCGTACGTCGGACGGCGACAGGGAACGGTTTTTGGGTTCCGTCCGGCACTGATCAGAGACTGTCGCCGGGCGCGCCGACGACGAACGTGTCTCTGCTGAACGTCTTGATCTCACGGCCGTTCGCGTCGTACAGCGTGATGAACCCCCCCTCGACCTTCTTCTCGACGGCGTCCGAGAACGTCTCGTTGGTCACTCGGCGGCCGTTGTCGTAGCGAACCGTGTATGCCATGCCTCCCGGTACCGCGGCGGCGGTCCTAAACAATCCGGCTTCTCGCAGTGGGGCGGGCTGCACTCGACGGGGTGTGGAGTGGCGTGTGCGTTTCGTCGCAGCGACAGACACCGTCGAAACACACCGGTTCGTGCGCGGAAACCAGTCACCGGCGGGGAAGTCGACCGCCGGGAGCGTCGGCTAACGTCCTGCCGGGGTCGTCGGGAGCGTCGGCCAACGTCCTGTCGGGGTCGCCGGTAGCGATGCGGGTTGTCCCGCGGGACTACCGCACCGGCATCCGTTCGCCGTGCCCCGACCCGCTGTGTGCGGTGTCGCCGTACGGCACCATGCTGACCCGGCGGAACACCGCCTCCGGGTCTTTCGTCCGGAACCACGCCCACCGGGTGCGGGCGAGCAACGACACCTTCCGTGGGGTGCCCAGTTCCGGTGTCACAGTGAGCGTGTCGTAGCCACGGTCGCGGACGAGCCGGTGGTGGTCGGCGTACAACACCGCCGCGAGCAACACGGCGAACTGGCAGTCGTCCGGCAGGAACTTGATCCCGGCGACCCCCTCTTTGTACAGCCGCTCCGTCCGG
>JAHENP010000302.1 GCA_018609965.1 Haloferacaceae archaeon | reverse complement strand
GTGCTCGTTAACGGTGAGAACCGCTACGAGGACACCGGCCGAGAGCTGTTGGCCGACGAGACCGTCCGGCAGGACTTTCTGGGGGGCTAAACAACGACGCTACGACCTTTTTCACTCCTTGGGGTGGTCTCCCTCCGGTCGACCACCCCAAGGAAAAAATGTCGATCAAAAAGGGCGCTCGCTCGTTCCCTCACTTCGTTCGGTCACTCGCTCGCGTCTGCTGTCGTAGTGCTGTGCCGCAACCGCACCGCAACCGCAACTGCACCGCCACCGCCACCGCACCGCCACCGCGCCGCCATCACTCTGCACCACCACCGCTCTGCGCCGCTCCGCCGCGCACCGCCACCGCGCCGCTCTGCTGGAAACTGTTTCGAGGGGTCGATACTACACGATCTCGGATTCGCTGGCCGTTCTGCGGCGGTGTCGGACGCGAACTACGACTCGACGACCAGTCGTGACTGTGTGACGGCGGTGAGGATGCCGGCGGTCTGGCCGACGTTGCCGGCGACGAGCCCGGCGTACAGGCTCAACTCGCCGGCGACCGGCGCGGCGAGGTACGCGGCCGCGCCGACGAGTGACAGGACGCCGCCGGTGGCGTAGATTAGGCCGTTCCGCCCGGCTGTCGCCCGCCCGGTGTACACCAACGCGACTGCGGGGAGGGTGAGCCAGCCGACGACGGTGGCGGTCTGCATCGCCGTTGTCGGCCCCTCGATCAGGAAGGAGGCGGTGCCGACGACCGTCACCCCGAAGCCGAGGACGATCACCCACAGCCAGACCCGCAACACGCCCTCGCGCATGTCCCGGTAGGAGGCGAGTGCGAACGCGGCGAGCAACACGCTCATCACGACGTGTGCGATCACCACCGTCCGTGTCACCACCAAGTCGGCGTGTGCGGCGGCCACGAACGTCCACGCGAGCGGCACGAGCAGTCCGGGTGCGGTCTCGCGAAGGCGTCTGAACACAGCCCGCGTCGGTCGCCGAACGGCTCAAAGCTGGCGGTGTCGCCGCCGCGGAGCGAACGGTTCAGGCACGCCGGGCGTCAATCGGCGGGCGTGACGCCCGACACCCGGCCCGCGCTCGCGACACTCGCCGTCGAGGTCGCGGATCTCTCCCGGGCCACGCTGTGGTACACCGACCGACTCAGGCTCGTCCCGGTCGAACGCACTCCGACCGAGACCGTCTTCGAGGTGGGGGGGACGCGACTCGTGCTCCGCCGTCCGGCGTCGGTTCCGCGCGGCGGCCTCCACGTCCATTACGCGCTGGAGACGCCGGCCCGCGAGTGGCCAGCCTGGCGCGCCCGCTTTCCTGACGCGGAGACGGCGACGTTCGGCGACGCCCGCTCGGCGTACCCGTTCGACCCGGACGGCCACTGCCCGGAGGTTGCGGGGTTCGGCGACGACGGCCGCGGGCTGACAGGCGTGTTCGAGGTGGTGTTGGAGGTCGCCTCCCGCGCGGACGCCGAACGCGCATACCGCGAACTGGGGTTCGAGCCGGTCGACCGCAGCGAGCGACGGCGGCGGGTCCGGCTCCGTGGCCCCGCGGAGGCCGCCAATCCGATCGACATCGAACTGTGGGAACCCCAGTTGGGGCTGGCGGACGCCCGCGGCGGCGTCCACGTCGACCTCGAACTCCGGGTTGCCGACCCGCTCGCGGCCGCTCGGCGCGCGTTCGGTGACCACCCCGCGGTCCACCCACACGAACGCGACGGCTCCGTCGAGCTGTACGACCCGGACGGCCACCACCTGGTGTTGACGCCGCGGTCAAGCGACGACAAGCCACGTGAGGATTTTTGACCGGGGGGGAACCAAGGTGAACTGTGACAACGCTGGTCCTGTGTGTGGACCGTGCGAACGACACCGGCCGCCACTCCGGCGTCCAGACGCCGGTCGTCGGCTGGGAGGCGGTCCGCTCGCTCGTCACGGACGTGGGGCTCTCGGACCCCGAGGACGCCCTCGTCAACTCCATTCTGGAGTCGCTCCGGGTGGCACGCGACCTCGAAGACGAGGGTGAGGAGACGGTCGTCGCGGTCGTCTCCGGCGAGGGGGACTCCAGTGTCGGCCGCGACCGCGCGATCGCTCAGGGTGTCGACTCGATCGCCACCCGCCACGACGCCGACAGCGCGATCGTCGTCGTCGACTCCGCCGCCGACGAACGCGCGGTGCCGATCGTCGAGTCCCGGCTCACCGTCGACTCCGTCGACCGGGTCGTCGTCCGACAGGCCAGGGACATCGAATCTACCTACTATCTCCTCAAACAGTTCATGGCCGACGAGGAGCTCCGGGAGACGGTGCTCGTCCCCGTCGGGATCGGGTTGTTGTTGTTGCCGATCCTGTTGGTGCAGTTCTCGCCGGCCGTCGCGCTCGCCGGGCTCACCTCGTTGCTCGGCGGGGCGTTGCTCTACTACGGGCTGGGTATCGACGAGGCCGCCGAGACCGCGCCGGAACGCGCCCGGGAGGCGTTGTACTCCGGGCAGGTGTCGGTCGTCACGTACGTCGTCGCCGGCGGGCTGGCGGTCGTCGGCGTCTCACTCGGCGCGCTGGAGGCGACGACCGGCGGGAGCGACCCGTTCATCGCGGTCGTCAGATTCGTCTACGCCGCGGTGCCGTGGCTGACGGCCGGCGCCCTGACCGCCTCACTCGGCCGGTTGTTGGACGAACTGATCCGTGAGGAGGGGGTGCGGACGCCGTACCTCAACCTCCCGTTCGGGCTGGGGGCGCTCGGGCTCGTCGTCCGGGGGTTCGCGGGCTGGTTCCTCGAACGCCGTGCGGGACGTGCCCACCTCGCTTTGTTCGACGTGACGCTGTCGGCGACCCAACGGCTCGCCGTGTTCATCGTCTCCGGGATCGTGTTGGCGGTCGTCGGCTTCCGGGTCGCCTCCCGCGCCTCCCGGGAGACGCTCGACGAGGTGATCGAGGGGGACACCGAGGAACGACCTGACGGCGGAGAACGAGAGTAGTGTCGCCTACGGCGACGAAAGCGTCGTTTGCGACGACTCTACCCACAGCGTGTACCCTCGGGGGTCACTGCGGGTCCGGCGAGACGCCGTACCGCGACTCGGCGACCGCGAACGTCAGCGTCGACAACACACCCAGCAGCGTGCCGGCGACCAGCGTCACCGCCAGCCGCGTGTTCGAGACGGGG
>JAHENP010000301.1 GCA_018609965.1 Haloferacaceae archaeon | reverse complement strand
TCCGCGGCCCACCGACTGCTCGTTGTTCCGTGCTCACACCAGTTTGGTGGGTAGTCTGCCGTTTCAGCGTTCCGAAGCCAGATCTCTGTGGGCGCGACTCGGTCGGCTGTCGCCGTGGCGTCGCTCAGCCGATGTAGCGGAGTTCGTCCTCGGAGGGCATCCCGCCGCCACCGCCCTGCATCTCCTGGATCTTGCCGACGACCTCCTCCATCTCCTCGGCGCGGTCCTCTAGATCCGCGAAGTCCACCTCGAAGTCGAGCACCGTCTGGAGCGTCTCCAACAACGCCTGCGCGCTCTTGGGGTCGACCAGATACCCCGAGGTCTCGCCCATCAGACAGGCGGCCTCGAACCCGCGGCGGTCACCCAGCCCGAGCACGAGCCCGGAGACGCCGACGATCCCGCCGGCGGGTTCGTCCTCGCGAAACTCCACGCCCGCCTCCGCCAGCTCGTCGCCCGTCTCCGTGTCCGCGACGGCACCGAGCACGTCGTACTCGTCGTCTTCGATCAGCTCACCCGTCGGGACGCCTCCGAGCGCGAACGCCTGCCGGGCACCCATCGACTCCGCCACATCGAGGAACGCGCCCGTCAGCTCGTAGTGGCCCTCGTTCGAGGCGGCCTGGTGGTCGCCGGTCAACACCAACAGCTCTGCGCCGTCCGCCTCAACGTAGTGGAACTCCGCGTGGGTCAACTCCGCGACGCCGTCGTCACCGACCGTCACCTGTGGCGGGAACTCCGTCGTGTACACCCGCCGGACGAGCGTCCCGTCGAACTCCTCGACGAGGTGTTCCGCGGCCAACTTTCCGACGTGGCCCACGCCGGGCAACCCCTCGATGAACACCGGCTCCGTCGTCTCCGGCTCCGCGACCGTCTCGATCTCGATGTCGTCCATACGCTACACGCGGGCTGGCGTTCACAAAGGTGCGTCGGCTCGGCAGTGGCGTTCCCCACGGGACGAACCGACCGCGACCGGTCACTCGCCGTCGTCGCGAGCCCGTCGCTTGGCCCGCCGACGGTACTCCCCGTGCGGGTCCGCGGGGTCGAACGGCGCGGGCGCGACGTTGACCGCCGCGGCACCACACGCGGGACACGTCTCGCCGAGCGTGTACACCGGACGGTCGTGTCTCGACTCCCACTCCCCACAGACCTGGATGTCCGACTTCACGCCGTCTCACCCCCCAGGGCGCCGGTCGACAGACCCCCGACTGGCGCGGCCTCGACCGACGGCGTCACTCGTCGTCTGTCCGGCGGTCGCGGTGGTACTCCCCCTCGCCGCCGATCGTCGCGATCTCGTCTGCGGCCCGCTCGGCGGCCGTCTCCAGCTCCCGCTCGGCGGTCTTGTAGTCTGGCGCCTGCACCTTGATCCGGTACTCCGGCGACCCGACGTACGTCACCGACAGGTCGACCTCCTCGGGTACCTCGCCGTTCCCCTCTGCGGCCTGCAACGCCTCTCGGATCGCGTCGACCCCGTCGGCGGCGCCACACTCTAGATCAACGTAGCCGGTCACGTTGACGTACGGCACCGAGACGTTGTCGCGAGCGGCCTCCACGACCGCCTCGACTTCCTCGTCGGTCAGGTCGACATCTTCGAGCGCCTCGTCGCCGTGGATCGCCGCCTGCTCGAACCCGTCGTACATCGAGCCGAACTCCGCGAGCAACTCGGTTGCGACGCCGCTGTACTGCTCGTCGCTCACGTCCTCGCCGAACGCGATTGTCATCCAGTTGTCCGCCTTCCGCTCGTTTTTCCACTCCTGGATCTTGTCCGACCGCTGGTGGTCGTTCACGTCTTTCAACGACAGGTCGATCTGCTGGCTGGACTCGTCGATGTCCAACACCTTTGCGACGACCCGCTCGCCCGTGCTCGCGTGGTCGCGGATGTTCTTGATCCACCCTGCCGCGACTTCGCTGACGTGGACCAGTCCGCGTTTGTCCTGGTACTCCTCTAGCTCGACGAACACACCGAAGTCGGCGATCTCGTCGACCTCGCCGACGACCAGATCGCCCTTCTCGGGCCACCCGCTGAATTTCATACCTGCTGGTTACGCACCCAGCCTAATACGGTTTCCTTTCGTCGCCTTCTCCAGTGGGGAGCCGCCGGGGGCGCCCGGTGGACCGTGTCCCGCTCGTCTGAATTTCAAATCGTAAAATACGGCCCTGTGCCACGGCCAGACGACAGCCACATTTAGCTGTGAGAGGGTGTCAGTTTCTGCTGGATAGCTCTGCCTCCGTGTGTGACGACTGCGATCAGCTTGGCTGGTCGTACCCTACGGAACCCACATCTACGAGTCGGATATCCGCTATCCGGCCCCACGGCCGGGGTCGGCGGCCGACTCACAGTTTCGGAACGGTGAAACCCGGAACCTCTCGTTTCGACACTGGCTTGTCACCGAGTGGAACGCCAGCGACGAAATAATACGGATCGGGTGAGTTTCTCGAACTACCCGCAGAAGTTGATTGTGTAGCAGGCGCCTGCCGACAGACCGCCCGACGCACAGGCGATCCGACCGAACGTCGTGGTCAGGGCGTAACAGAGCCCGCCACAGATAGCACCGCCGTAGATGGTGCTTGCAGCGATCGGGACGCACCGGGCGTAACAACCAGCCTTGCCGAGGTACTCGCTCACCCCGACACACAGAGCTGCGACGATGATCTCACAAGCCTTGCACTTCAGGTAGCCGTCCTCCGACGGCTCTCGGTTGATGGTAGGCTTGCTCACTTCTCTTGACTCAACGACACCGATGTTGTCTACGGTGACGCGGTCAGAGTCGTCCCGACCGTACGCATCGACTCGCATCGTGTCGGCCGACACCTGGTGATTGGCGAACCCGATCGTACCGACAACAACGCGCTCTCCACGCTGTTCGGCGGTCAGGGCGATCTGATATGCAGCCTCGTCCACAGAGACAGCATCCCAGTCTTTCTCGGTCGGTTTGTGCGGAACCGCGAGCAGTCGAGGGGACGCTGAAGCCAGCTCGGGGTCGTCAACTTCCAGCTCGAATCCCATCGCTGGGTCACCCGGCTCACGCCCGGTGTCCGCAGTGATCGCGCTGGACAGAGCCTGACTCTCCTCGGTCGACTGGATTGCGTCTCGATCAGGTTGAACCTCAGCAGGAGTCAGCAGCTTCTGATCGTTGATGGTGAACTCGGCGTCGTCTGCTGCCGCCGTCGGGACGGTCATCCCGAGTCCACTTGCTATGCTAGCAGCACCCACGGATCTTAGTACGTTCCTTCTCTTTATCTGTCTTCTACGTAGCCTTCTCAGATACATCTACACATTACCCTGTTAAGTATTAAATTTGTTGCAAACTTGTAATCTTATTTCCAAAACAACATAATCACGCAAAAAGCTGATATTCACGGGGGCAACTAGAAGCAATGTGGTTCAAAAAATCGAAGAGGAGGACTGGCGGTCGAACGTCGCGGGTGTCGTCGCAACTCTCGGTGGACTCGCCGTCGGGGTAGAGTGGTACTATGCACTGACGTTCGGAGTGGTCATCGTCGGAGCCGTCGAACTCGCACTGAAGGGGATACCAGCACTGGGATACGACTCGGGGGCAGCGCTTGTGAGTAACAACTGGGTTTCCTTCGCTTCCGGCGGGGCAGCAACGACTGCTGGCGTCGCTCTGCTCGGGATGGAGGTGTGGGTTGCGCTATGTGTTGGAGTCGTCGTTTCGATACTGTTTGAATCCGTGGCTGACGACGTACCAGTGGAAATTGAGTCCAATGGACGCTCGGACCTGACCCCCGACGAAGCTGACCACGACAATATTAAGAATGCTCGTGATGCGTATATAAACGGCGAAATCTCTAGAGAGGCGTTTGAGCAGGAGGTAGAATCGACATTTACTGGTGAGACAGATACGACTGTTGAAAAGAAGGACACGACAAGGCGGTCACAGTTGAACGAAACTGAGCCTTAGACGCCAACTGTCTATCGTAGTCACCACACTCTCTCGAACGTGATACGTCGAGTTGTCGATCGGTAATAAATGTCTAACGTCATCTCTTTCGTTGAAGCGAGACGCTGGAGCGACCACGACATCATGATTAAAAAAGTCACTTCGTCAACGTCAAGCCGCCTGTCATACCCTCAACATGCAACACTACTTCGTGGCTCGGTGTCACCCGTCTCTCCGTGACGTGGTAGGATTAGTGTCTGGTTTTTGATTGAAAGCTGTTTGGACAGAGCAACTCTGCTCGGCGGCTACAGTTCGGGAACGGTGAAGTGGAACCCCTCGTCGCGTGACTCTACGAGTCCGAGGTGGAACCCTCGTTTCCGTGCAAGCTTGACGTAGCTGGCCCGCTTGTTCCGCGACAACAACCCGCCGCCGGTCTCCTCGGTCGCGGTCTCCAACGCCCGCGGTTCGAAAAACGACGCCGAGACGTACGCGGCACACCCCAGCGAGTCGTGGGACTCTGCCACCTCTCTGGCGTCGCCGATCAGCTCTGAGACCGCCGGCTCTGCGGTCGCCTCCCGAGCGTCGGCCACGTTCGCGACCACCAACGGCTCCCCCATCCGGTCTCTGAGGATCACGTCGAACGGCCGTTCCCCCTCGACCTTCTGGTCTTCGCCGACCAACTCGACGACGCCGTGGAGCTCTGCCCGGTCGATCTTCGGGATCGCGTCGTACAGGTCCTTGAGCTTCCCCTCGGCGCCCGTCTCCTGAAGTTCGTACAGGAGTTCCCGGACGACCCACTGGACGAAGCTGTACTCGACAGTGTCCGACAGGAACCCATCGTACGTCTCCCCTTCGACCACGACTGCCGCCTGCTCGAACTCCGTGTGTGTCTCCAGCCGCAGGTTCTCTTCGACCTCCGCGCGCGTCGCCGTCTCCGCGTGAGCCGTCTCCAACGTCGGCTCGCTCTTGGAGTCGTACCTGACGAACAGGTTCGTCCCCGACAACGCCGCCGCCGGCGCCAACTCCCGGTCGCCGTCCGGTTGTTGTGCCTCGAACTCCGTGAGTTGGTCGCGCAACCCCTCGATCTCCGCTTCGAGCTCCGTGACCCGCTCGGACAACTCCTCGTTGTCTGCGCGTGTGTCTGCCAACTCCTCTTCGCGGCGTTCCAACTCCGCCTCGCGGCGCTCCAACTGTTCGCGCGTCTGTTGGAGCTCTCGGCGCGTCTCGTCGCGCTCCGACTCGACTTCGACGACTCGCTCGCGGAGCGTCGCGACCGTCTCGTTCACTCCGCCGCCGCGTGTCGACTGCCCGCTCTCGCGGCCGTCCGTCCCCGACGCACGCCGACTGCCCGCCGCCCGCGAGTCACCGTCCGACTCCGACCCCCGTGTGGTCGTGTCCGCGCTGTGGCCAACGGCCGCCGACTCCTCCTCAACCGCCCCGTCGGGTGTCCCGTCGGTCGACGACTCACTGGGGTCCAACGACGGAATCGTCCGGGTCTCCTGCCACTCGCGTTCGGACGCGAGATCCGGGTCCGACGGCTCTGCGCCCGCCTCGATCCCGCCGTTTGCCTTCCGTGTCGCCGTCGCACCGCCGTCGGTCGGCTGCCGTGGCGGCTCGGCCGCTGCCCCCCGACTCCCCGGCTCGGTGGCGCCGGCCGGCTCCGCCGTGTCGGCCGACTCGGTGTCGGGAGCCACGTCCGCCGTCGACCCCCGGCCCCCAGACGCCGACCTTACTCGGCTCTCGGCGGCGGTCGCCGTTCCGTCTGTCCCCGCATCAGCCGTGGCGCTGGGAGACTCGGCAGCAACGGCGTCGCGACCCGTTACCCCGCCGGTGTCACCACCCTCCCCCGCCGTCTCCTCGACGGACACGTCCTCACTCGCGGTGGTGCCACTCTCGTCTGTCCCGGCACCCGCTCCGCCCGCGTCCGGCGGCTCACTGGCCACGGAGTCGGGCGCCGACGAGTCGGGCTCGGCCGGCTCCGGCAACTCCGTAATCTCCACGTCTACGTCCATTACCTCGTAGATCCCGACCTCGTCTGCGGCGCGGTCGAACGCGTCCTCGCCGGTGACGATCTCCCGACTCTGTCCGAGGAACGCACACGGGAGCTTCCGGCCGCCGTAGTAGACCACGTAGTAGTCGCCCGAAAGAACGTTCTCGGAGAGTTCGATGTAGCCGGTGAAACTCCCCGCAGACAACGTGTCGTCGGCCGACGACAACGACGTGTCTTCCGTGTAGTACTGTGCCTTCGTCTCCCCGCCGGTCGCCAACATCGTGAACAACAACGGCAAGGATGGGTCCGGCGCGCGGTGTGCTCGTCCGGAGGCTCCGTCGAACCGGTCGAGATCGCCGTCGAACACGCCGACGACACGACCGTTGAGGAAGAACAGCCAGCCCGTCCCCTCCGTCACCGCCCCCGTGAACTCCTCGTCGGCGAGGTCCCGGAGCCCGTCGATCCCCCCAGAGAACGACTCCGACTCCCAGTCGGTCACCACGTCGACGATCTCACTATCCATTACGGGTACGTGGCCCCGTCCGAGCCAAATACTTTCCGGAGGTGCCGACACACCGGCGCGGTGCCGCCGCCACTCGGTCGCCGGCCCCGACTACCGACCCATCTCGTGGAACTCCTCGTTGGGGCGCCAGTCGGCGAAGATCGCCATCCGGTTCGAGAGGTTGAAGAACGCCGTCACCGCGCCGATGTCCCAGATCTCCTCGGTGGTGTACCCCGCCTCCCGGAGCAGTTCCAACTCCGTCTCGGTCACCTCGTCGGGACGTTCTGTCAGCTTCACTGCCACGTCCAGCATGACGAGTCGCTGGTCGCTCACGTCCGCCTGCCGGTAGTTGGCGACCAGTTGGTCCGCGAGGTGTGGGTCGCGCGCGTAGATCCGCACGAGCGCGCCGTGTGCGACGTTACAGTAGTAACAGTGGTTCCGCCCGGACACCGCGACGACGATCATCTCCACCTCCTCGCGGTCCAACGCTGTCTCCTCGACGAGCGCGTCGTGGTAGGCGACGAACGCCCGGAACTGCGCCGGCCGGTACGCCAACGCCGCGAACACGTTCGGCGTGAACCCCGCCTTCTCCGTCTCCTCGGCGATCCGTTCCTGCAAGTCTGCCGGAAGATCGTCGTACTCCGGCACCGGGAACCGTCCCTGTGCGTCGGCCGCCAATTCGGGGGTCGGCTCGCCCCCGTCGTCAGTGTCTGTCACGCGTCGCCGGTACGACGGCTCCGGTCTTGAACCTCGGTGTCTCGGAGTGTCGGGTCACTGGTTCCACGGCGCGGGGTCGGGGTCGATCACCCGCAGTCGTTCGTCGTAGTCGGCGATCCGTTCGAGCGCGTCCTCGCTCAGCGTCAGGTCCACGGCCTCGAAGTTATCCCGGAGGTGGTCGCCGCCGGTCTTCGGGATCGGAACGACCGACTCCTGTGTGGCCGCCCACGCGAGACAGACAGCGGCCGTCGAGGTGTCGTGTTCGGCCGCGATCTCCGACAACAACGGGTCGTCCAGGATCTCACCGCCGGCCAACGGGGAGTAGGCGACGAGCGCGTGGCCGTGGTCGCGGGCAAACGCCCGCAGTTCCGTCTGCGGGAGCAACGGGTGACACTCCACCTGGTTGGCGACGATCGGGGCGTCGAGCCGGTCGGCCGCCTCCTCGAACAGCTCCCGGTCGAAGTTCGACACGCCGACGTGATCGGTCACACCCTCCTCGTACAACTCCTGGATCGCGTCTAGTGTCCCCTCTGGGTCGTACGCCGAGATCGGCCAGTGGACGTACAACAGGTCGACGCTGTCGACGCCCAACCGGTCGAGTGACTCCCGAGTGGTGCGTTTCGCGTCCTCGTAGGAAAGGTCGTCCGGGAGGATCTTCGTCGCCAGAAACACCGCCTCGCGGGGCACGTCCGCACGCTCGATCCCGGCGCCGACCGCCCGTTCGTTCTTGTACATCTGTGCGGTGTCGACGTGTCGGTAGCCCATCTCCAGTGCTCGACGCACCGTCTCGGTACACTGCTCGAACTCGTCGTTGCCGGAGGTGCCCAGCCCTGGGGAGGGGAGTGTGACTGTCACGTCCGCTCGGTCGGGAGCCGACGGGACAAGCGTTCTGGAGCCGGCAGGCCACTGCCGCGTCTGAACCCGGAAGACACATGCCCGAGGCCGCGACAGGAGAGGGTATGTCGGAGCGACGCGGCCCTGTCCTCGCCGTCGTCGGCGTGACGGTGCTCGCGTTCGCCGCGCGGCTCGTCGCCTTAGACGCGCGGCCGTTCCACTGGAGTGAGGGTCGAGTCGGCTACTGGGCGCTCCGGTTCGCCGAGACCGGCGCCTACGAGTACCGCCCGGTCGCCGGCGGCCCGCTCGTCTACGTCGCCGCCCGGTGGGCGATCGAACTGTTTGGCGCGAGCGACGCCATCGCCCGCGCCCCGGTCGCGGTGGTGACGGGAGCGGCGCCGTTGGCGGCGTTGTTGTTCCGCGGCCCGCTCGACGACCGCGAGACCGTCGCGTTCGCGGGCGTGCTCGCCGCCCAGCCGGTGCTCGTCTACTACTCCCGGTTCCTCCGCGGGGACGCGCTCGCGGCCGTCCTCGGGGTGGTCGTCCTGGGTGGAGCGGTCCGGTACCGCCGCCGTGACGACTGGTGGGCGTTGTACCTCGCCGCCGGGGCGTTGGCGGCGGCCGTCGCCGTCTCCGGATTCACACTCGCGTACCTGCTCGTCGCGCCGGTGGCGGCCCTGTTCGTCTTCGACGAGGCACGCGTCCGTGGCATGCCGGAACGCGCCCGACGAGCGGTGTTCGGTGACGACGACCACCCGCCGGCACACGAACGGCTGGCGGCCCACGCCACGCCGGTCGCCCGTGCGGTGTTCGTCTTCCTGGCCGTCTGGTACGTCCTGTTCGCGCCGCGGGCACCCGGGCTCGCGCCGGGGCTGTACGACCCGACACGGATCTTCACCGTCGCCGGCGCCGCCTTCGAAGGAGCCGCCCGGTCGTTCTGGGAGTACCGTGTCGTCTACCGGCTCCAACCCCGCACCCCCGGCCGACACGGGCTGGTTGAACACGCCCTCCCGCTCGTGGAGACGGCCGTCCGGGTCGCGCCGGTGACGCTCGCAGCCGGGCTCGTCGGCTTCTTCACCGAACGCTACCGGGCGGACAGTCGTGGGCTGGTCGCGTTCGGCGGCTACGCCACGCTGTGGAGTGTGTTCGTGCTCGCGATCGCCGCGCCGGAGCCACAGCCGTGGGTCGCCGTCCACCTCGTCGTGTTCGCGACACTGCCGGCCGCCGTCGGACTGACGCGGGTCGCGAGCGCGCTCCGGCGGCGGGCGCGTGTCGGAGAGCCCGCCCGGGTCGCGCTTGCGGCGTCTGTCGTCGTCGTCGGCGTCGCGGTCGCCGGTCCCACGCTGGCGGCGCCGTACGCCACCCCCGAGCGGGGGTCGCCGTTCACACAGTACGCCCAGCCCGCAGACGACCCCGGTGAGCTGGTGCCGGCCGTCGAACGCGCGACCGCGAACAACAGCGGTCTCGACGTGTTGTACGTCGCGCCGCGGTTCGACACCCGCCAGGAGTACGACAGCCCGCCGATCGCGGAGGTGGACCGCGACCGCTGGGGGAACCGACTGCCGTTACAGTGGTACTTCGAACGCGCGGACACACAGACAGGGTCGGCGTTCAACCTCTCGTATCTCCCGCGTGGCGCCGAGACGGTGCCGGTGGTCGTCACCACGCCACGGTACGCCGACGGCGTGGACGAGCGGCTCCAGGGTGAGTACACGCGCCACCGGCTCCGACTCGGACTCCACTCCAGAAACGTCACCGTGTTCGTGCGACAGTAGTCACGACGGGAACGGCAACCGACCGCCCGCGCCGGTCACCGGAACCCCATCGCCTCGATCTGCTCTTGGTACCGGTTCCGGATCGTTACTTCCGTCACCTGCGCCACCTCGGCGACCTCGCGTTGGGTCTTCTTCTCGTTACACAACAACGACGCCGCGTAGATCGCCGCGGCGGCGAAGCCGGTCGGCGACTTCCCCGAGAGCAGTCCCTGCTCGGCGGAGACATCGATGATCTCGGTGGCCTTTGCCTGGGTCTCCTCCGAGAGCCCCAACGCGGAGGCGAACCGCGGGACGAACTGTTTGGGGTCGACCGGCTTCAGCTCCAACCCCAGTTCCTGGGAGATGTATCGGTAGGTGCGGCCGATCTCCTTCTGTTCGACGCGGGACACCTCTGCCACCTCGTCGAGCGACCGGGGAATCCCCTCCTGCCGGCAGGCGGCGTACAACGCCGCCGTCGCCACACCCTCGATGGACCGCCCGCGGATCAGGTCCTCCTTCAGCGCCCGGCGGTAGATCACCGACGCGACCTCTCGGACCGACCGCGGGACGCCCAGCGCGGAGGCCATCCGGTCAACCTCCGAGAGCGCGAACTGGAGGTTGCGTTCGCCGGCGTCTTTCGTCCGGATGCGTTCCTGCCACTTCCGAAGCCGGTGCATCTGGGAGCGTTTCTCCGAGGAGAGTGACCGCCCGTAGGCGTCTTTATCTTTCCAGTCGATGGTGGTCGTCAACCCCTTGTCGTGCATCGTCTCTGTCACCGGTGCCCCGACACGCGACTTCGACTGCCGCTCGGAGTGGTTGAACGCCCGCCACTCCGGCCCGCGGTCGATCTGACGCTCGTCCAACACCAGCCCGCAGTCGTCACACACCAACTCCCCCTGGTCCGCGTCCATCACCACCTCGTCCGAGCCACACTCCGGACACTCGACTGTCTCGTCTGCCTGCTCCTGCTGTTGTTCCGTCTCTGTCTCTCGTGTCCGCTGCCGGCCGGGCCCTTCCATTATTAAGCTTTCTGGATGCCCCAGTATATAAATCTGTTGCAGGTTCGGCTGACCGAAACGAGCCAGGCCGCCGCCGTCTGGTACTTTTCCCGAGGATGGCGAAACGACAGTCGTTAGGATTAGGCGTCGTGAGTCGACCGGTCTCCAATTACAACTGGCGCTACCGACCGTTTCGACGGGTTCCCGGCCCGCGTCGTACCACCCCGTGGTTGCGCCCGAAACGATCGTCTTCCCCGCGTCCAAACGACCGTCTCTCGCCTGTCCCCACACGATCCACTCCGATTCGGGTCCGTCCGCCCCCGCCGACCGTCTGATAACTCCCGAGCATTGCCGAAGGTTTTTGTATTATCGCTCTGTATGTGGTGGTATGAGCACGAGCACGAGCGCGGCGGGGTCACGCGTCGAGCGGGCGGTCGCGGCGAGCAGTCCGGCGGACGTGGAGTCGGTTGAGCTGACGGCGGCGGCACTGGACTCGACGGCACCGGAGTACCTCCGCGAGCTGAAAGCGGAGTTGGCCGCCGCGGGCTACCAGCCGGCGACGCTGCGCGTCGAGGCGTCGTTCGACGAGACCGGGTCGTTGGCCGCACAACGAGAGGCCGACCGGCTCCGCGAGTTGGTCCGGGCGGCCTCGTTCGTCGGCGCCGGTCGGCTCGCGGTCGACGTGGATCGGGTGGCAGACGAGGCTGCCGCCGAGCCGGCGTTGGCCGCGCTCGCCGAGCGAGCCGAACGCGACGGCGTCACACTCACACTCGACGGCCCCGTCTCCGTCTGACGTGCAGAAACGGGCTGTCGAACGCCGACTCGCCGCCGCCGAGGGGTTCACCGATCCCGATCGTGAACTCGAACAGTACGTCACACCGGCGGACATCGCCGCACACCTCCTCCACGTCGCCGCCTTGCGCGGTGATCTCGACACGACTGTCCTCGATCTGGGCACCGGCACCGGTCGGCTCGCGCTCGCTGCCGCGCTCCACGGGCCGGTGCGTGTCGTCGCGGTCGAACGCGATCTGGGTGCGCTCCGTGCCGCCCGCGCGAACGAGCGCCGTGTCGACCCGCCGGTCGGGGTTGAGTGGCTCCGAGCCGACGCGACCCGGCTCCCGCTCACATCCGGTGAGTCACTCGGTGCCGACGGATCGCTCACGGTTGTCGCCAACCCGCCGTTTGGCGCACAGGACGGCAACGCGCACGCCGACCGGCAGTTTCTGGAGAGTGTCGCCGCGCTCGCGGCCGGCCGGTCGGTCGTCTCCTACACCGTCCACAACAACGGGAGCCGGGGGTTCGTCGAGTCGTTCGCGGCAGACGCCAACGCGACCGTCACGGACGCGTTCGCGGTGACGTTCCCGCTCCCGCGCCAGTTCGACCACCAGACGGACGCCAGCCGGGAGATTCAGACCCAGGTGTTCCGGATCGAGTGGTAGTCGCCGGCCCGTGTCACCACTCCCGGAGCGCGCCGGCGCCGTGGAACCGGCGCAGGACGACGACGAACGTCACCGCACCCAACACCGCCGCCCCACCCCCGAGGAAGAACACCACATCCATCCCGACAGACTCCATCAGCCACCCGCCCGCCAGTGGTGCGAGCACGGAGCCGGGTCGCCACACCAACTCCCGAATCCCGAAGCTGGAGGCGACCCCGTCGCCGTCTGACCCCTCGTCGGCGAACAACGCCATACTCGCCGGCTCACGGAAGCTGTCGGCCACACCCAAGGCTCCGTTCAGCGCGACCAGAGGGAGAAACGCCGCCGACACCTCGCCGACGAACGGGACCGTGTTCGGCGCACCCACCGCTCCGCCGACCGCCGGCGCGAACGGGACCAGGGTCGCGACCAGCCCGTAGGCGGCCCCGCCGGCGAAGACGAACAACGACCGCCCGCTCCGGTCGGAGAGCCGGCCGGTGAGCGGCTGACACACCATGTTGGTGAACTTCTCGGAGACGACGATCACGGAGACGGCGAAGGCCGGGTAGCCCAGCCCGCCGCGGGCGGCGACGACGCCCGCGAACAACGGCACCCACGACCGGACGAGCGTCACCGCGACGGCGTACTGCGCCCGGAAACTGGTGAGCGTGACGATCCGGCGGTTGACCGCCAGATCGCGGAACGGGAACCCCGGAACGGTCGTCTCGTCGTGTGCGAGCACGGCCGCGACCGCGGCGAGTGTCACCACGAACAACGCCGTCGTCAGCCCGAACACCTCCTGGAACCCGTCGAAGTAGTCGTACAGCCAGCCCGCAGACAACCCGCCGCCGATGGAGGCGAGGAACCGCGCGGCGTTGGCCTTCCCGATCCGGTTGGCGCGTGTCGACGGCGCCGCGAGTTCACCGACCAGCGACAGCGTCATCAGCCCCATCCCGGTGGCGACGACACCCTGGAGCGCCCGGACGGCGATCAGCCCCGCCGTCGAGGAGACGAACCCGAAGGCGACGTACGTCCCGACACCGAGCGCGAGACAGCCGAGCAGGACGGTGCGTTTGTCGCCGCGGTCGCCGGCCCACGCCAACGGGACGATTGCCAGCGTCTGTGCGACCGTGAACCCCGTGTAGAACAGCCCGACGGTCGTCCCGCCGGCGCCGAGCGTGTTGACGAACTGCGGGAGCAACGTCACCAGCGTGACGAGTCCGAACCCCGCCGAGAACCGCGCGAGGTACAACGCCCAAAACTGCCGCCAGTCGCCCTCGGTCTCGTCTGATCCCGTGTTGTCGTGGTCGTTCGGCGCGTCGTTGTGGTCGTTTGGCGCACCGTCGATGTTGTCCAACCCCTCGTCGGTGCCGTCCGGGTTCTCGTCGGTGTCGTCCACCCCCTCGTCGGTCACACCCAGTGTCTGACGCTGCCCCGAAAGTGTGTGTCGAAGTCCGGCCTGGAGCCGCTGTGCCGTTCGCTCCGGACGCTTCTCGCGTCACTCTCGTCTCGTCGTGTCTCTCTCGCCTCGTCGGCTCTTTTCGCTCGCTGTGTCACTCGATCTTCGTCGAGACACACAGCCCTGACCCGACCGGGAGCACGAGCGTCTCGAAGTCGTCGGCGGCCCGGACGCTCTGGAGGTAGTCGGCGACACCGACGGTCTGGCCGTCCTCGGGAAGCGGGGTCCCGTCTTCGAGGTGTGCGAGTACGGCCTCGAAGTCTGCCGGACCGCTGGTGACGTTGTCGGCGACGATCACGCCGCCGTCCGGAACCTTCGACCGGACGGCCGCGAACGCGTCGGCGTACCGCGACTTCTGGTGGTCGATCAACACCGCGTCGAACGGCCCGCCGTAGCGGTCGACGATCTCCATCGCGTCGCCGTGTT
>JAHENP010000300.1 GCA_018609965.1 Haloferacaceae archaeon | reverse complement strand
GCGTCCCAGCCGAGTACGCCGCGCTCTCCGTCGGGTGCGATCCCGAAGGCGTCGGCGTCGACCCGTTCGAACCGCGCGGGGTCGAAGCCGACCGGGGTGTGGCTCCCGTTGTCGTCCGGGAACGCGACCCACTCGTAGTCGGTCCGGGCGCGGAGATCATCGAGTTGGCCGTGCCAACACTCCTGTGTGGCGAGCACATCCGGGTCGAGTCGGTCGAGAACCGCGGCGACACGGCTCCGGCGGCGGTCCCACGCGTGTTGGCCGTCGTCGAGCCCGGCGTACCGGAGGTTGTAGCTCGCGACGCGGAGCGAGTCATCACTCACGTCTCGGTCACCCCCGCCGTCACACTCGGCTCGCCGGCCGTCTCGCGGGCCGCCGCCTGGCCCGCCTCGACGTCCACCTGTGAGAGCAACGCCGCGCCGCCGAAGAAAACGACCAACGCGACGATACTGAACCGGCTGGAGCCGGTCACCTGCCCGACGAACGCGAACAGTGCCGGCCCGGCGATGCCGGCGAACTTCGAGGAGATGGAGTAGAAGCTGAACAGCTCCGCGCTCTGCTTGGGGGGGATCAGCGTTGTGTACAACGACCGCGAGAGCGCCTGTGTTCCCCCTTGGACGGTCGCGACCGCCGCGGCGAGCAGCCAGAACTGCCAGGTCTCGGTCATGAAGAACCCACCCACCGAGATCGCGGTGTACACCGCCAGCCCGAGGTAGATCGCGCGTTTCGTCGACAGCTCCAGCCGTCGCCCGCCGACCGTCACCCCGCGGCCGGGCAACGAGCCGAACAGGAACGTGAACGGCACGCCCAGAAACTGGACGACGACGAGCGCGCCGACGATCCCCGTGGCGCCGATCCCAATCTCGGAGCCGTAGACGCTGGCCATCCGGATGATCGTCCCGATCCCGTCCGCGTACAACAGGAACGCACCCAGAAACAACAGGAGGTTGCGGTTCCCACGCACCGCCTGCAGCGTCTCACGGAGCTGTCGGAAGCCGACGACGACCGGGTTGTCGGGGGTGTTCTGGGTAGCCGACCCCGTCTCGGACCCCGACTCCATTTCGGCCCCCGATTCCGTCTCGGGCACCGACCCCGTCTCGGCCCCCGGCTCGGGAACGTACAGGAACAACGGGACCGAGAAGACCGCCCACCAGACCGCGACAGACAGCAACGAGAGCCGGGTGGCGACGCCGGCGTTCGCCAGCCCGAACGCCGCGGGCGCCTGGATCACCGCGAGGTTGCCGACGAGCAACACGCCGCCGCCCAGATAGCCCAAGGCGTACCCCGCACTCGACAGCCGGTCCGTGTCTGCCGTGTCGACGTGGGTCAGCAACGAGTCGTAGAAGACGTTCGCGCCGACGAAGCCGACGTTGGCGGCGACGAACAACGCAGACGCGAGGAGCACGTCACCCGAACCGGTCGTGAACAGGCCGGCGGTGGCGACGACCCCGAGCGCGAGGAACCCCCCGAGCAACGGTTTCTTGACGCGGTAGTGGTCCGCGACCGCGCCCAACACCGGCGACGCGAACGCGACCAGCGCCAGCCCGAGCGCGGTCGTGTAGCCGAAGTAGACGGACGCGAGGTTCCCCGGAAGCCCACCGCCGACGGTCGACTCGTAGTAGACGGGGAACACGGCGGCGACCACTGTCGTCGCGAACGCGGAGTTGGCCCAGTCGTAGGCGGCCCACGACAGTGACTCCCGACTCTCCAGCCCGAACCGGTCGCGGAGGCGAGCGATCACGAGCGACTCCGTCGTCTGTCGGTCGCCACACGACGCAGTCGTCGCTCGCTGGTCGCCACACGACGCAGTCGTCGCTCGCTGATCGCCACACGACACCACCGCCACCGCGTCCGTCGCATCATCGTCTGGGCAGTCTGTCCCCACCGACAAGAGTCTCCCTACGGACCAGTCCGGACCAGTCTGGACTACACCCGAGTAGTTGGTGGTGTGTCCACACGGAGCGACGGGTCCACACGGAGCGACGGGTCCACACGGAGCGACAGGTTCACACGGAGCGACGGGTCCACACGCAGCGACGGAGCCGGAACGCAGAAACCGCCGACAGTCGTACCCCGACCCAATGGAGCAGAAACGCGAGTTGACCAGTGTCGACATCGCCGCCGTCGTCGGGGAACTCGCCCGCCACGAGGGGGCGAAGGTCGACAAGGCGTACCTCTACGGTGACGATCTGGTGCGGCTGAAGCTGCGACACTACGACCACGGCCGGGTGGAGCTGTTGTTGGATGTCGGCGAGAAGAAACGCGCCCACACGACGGACCCGGACCGGGTGCCGGACGCACCCGAGCGCCCGCCGGAGTTCGCCAAGACGCTCCGGTCACGGATCGCGGGCGGGGAACTCGCGAGTGTCGAACAGTTCGAGTTCGACCGCATCCTCGTCTTCCGGTTCGAACGTCCAGACGCCGACACGACAGTCGTGGTGGAGCTGTTCGGCGACGGCAACGTCGCCGTCTTGAACGAACACGGCGAGGTGTTGCGGAGTCTCGAAACCGTCCGGCTCAAGTCCCGGACGGTCGCGCCGGGGGCGACCTACGAGTACCCCGCCTCGCGACTCCACCCGTTCGAGGTGAGCTACGACGGGTTCCGGGCGCGGATCGAGGAGTCCGACGCGGACGTGGTGCGGACGCTCGCCACACAGCTCAACTTCGGCGGGCTGTACGGCGAGGAGATCTGTGCCCGGGCGGGCGTCGAGAAGACGCTGGACGTAACGGAGTTGGGGGACGATCAGATCCGAGCCCTGTACGACGCGGTCGGCCGGCTCGGCGACCGCCTCGCGACCGGCGACCTCGACCCGCGGGTGTACGAGGACGACGACGGACAGGTGGTCGACGCCACACCGATCCCGTTGGACGAACGGGCGTCGTTGGACGCGACGACGGCCGACGACTTCCAGACCGCGCTGGACGACTACTTCCGCCGACTCGACACGGACGCGGAAGACGACAACACCGCCCCACAGCGCCCGGACTTCGAGGCGAAGATCGCAAAACAAAAGCGGATCATCGAACAACAGGAGGGGGCAATCGAGAACTTCGACGAGCAGGCGGACGCCGAACGCGAACGGGCAGAGCTGTTGTACGCCAACTACGATCTCGTCGACAGCGTGTTGACCACCGTCCGTGACGCCCGCGCGGAAGGTACCGGCTGGGACGAGATCGAGTCGACGTTCCAGGCGGGCGCGGATCGGGGGATCGCCGCCGCCGAGGCGGTCGTCAGCCTCGACGGGAGCGAGGGGACCGTCACCGTCGAGATCGACGAGACGCGGATACAACTCCGGGTCCAAGACGGCGTCGAGAAGAACGCCGACCGGCTGTACAAGGAGGCCAAACGCATCGAGGGGAAGAAAGAGGGCGCACTCGAAGCGATCGAGAACACCCGCGAGGAGCTGGCGGCGGTGCAGGAACGGAAACAACGGTGGGAGGCGGCCGACGGCCACCCGGACGCCGTGGACGACGAGGAGACGGAAGGCGACGAGGAGGCAGACGGGGAGACGGACTGGCTGAGGGAGCCGTCGATCCCGTTGCGGACGAGCGACGAGTGGTACGAACGGTTCCGGTGGTTCCACACCTCCGACGGCTTTCTGGTGATCGGCGGCCGGAACGCGGATCAGAACGAAGACATCGTCAACAAGTATCTGAACAGCAACGACCTGTTCTACCACACGCAGGCCCACGGCGGTCCGGTGACGGTGTTGAAGGCCACGGGTCCCAGCGAGCCCTCGCGGGACGTGGACATCCCCGAACAGAGCCGTGAGGAGGCCGCGCAGTTCGCGGTCGCGTACTCGTCGGTGTGGAAGGACGGCCGCGGCGCGGGCGACGCCTACGAGGTGACGCCGGATCAGGTGTCGAAAACCCCCGAAAGTGGGGAGTATCTGGAGAAAGGCGGGTTCGTGATCCGCGGGGATCGGACGTACTACCGGGACGTACCCGCGCGCGTCGCTGTCGGCGTCCAGGCCGAGGAGACGACACAGGTTGTCGGCGGGCCACCGAGCGCAGTCGCGGATCGGGCGGCGACGACGATCGAGTTGGAGCCGGGGAAGTTCGCACAGAACGACGCCGCGGTGAAGTGTTACCGCGAGTTCAAGACGCGGTTCACGGACGAGTCGTTCGTCCGGAAGGTGGCGAGTGCGGACCTGATTCAGGAGTTCCTGCCGCCCGGCGGGAGCGATCTGCTCGGGTGAAACACCGAGGAGACGCGCCGGTCGGGCGTGGTGGCGCTACTCACGACAGCTGTCGACACAGGTCCTCGATCCGTCACCGGAGACGACTCGCGACGGCGGCAGGGTCGGACTCGGGCGCGAACTGCGCCCAGTAGTCGATCCTGGTGGCGCGGCGGGCGTGCGCGCACAGTCGGTAGGCGGTGTAGCGGTCGCCGTCGGGGTTGAACGTCCGGCCGGGGACGAACGCAGTGACGAGGACGGCCACCAACAGGTCGTGGTCGGCCGGTGGGAGCGTGCCGAAGTGGGTCGGTACCGGGGCTCCGGCGGTGGCGAGCCGTTCGAGCAGTCGGCCCTCGACCTGGAGTTCTGTGCCCGTCGAGAACGTCGCCAGCTTTGCGACCACGGGAGGTGTGTCGGCGAACACGATACGGGAGACGGCGTTCAGTCCGTTCGCGAACGGGTCACAGGTGACGGCACGCGCGTCGAGACATCGCCCGACCGTCGCAGCGACGGCGTCGGTCGGCGGTGGGTCGCGTGGGGTCGTCCGGGGCACAGTCGGGGTTCGTCTCGTGACCACAAAAGCTGTCATCGACTGCACCACAGCGTAGCCCGGAACCACGCCACCCTTGTAGCGCCCCCACCGAGTGGAGGTATGCGAACGGAGCCGCGCGGCTACGGCGAGGACGGCCGCGAGCGACGACTGCTCGTCCCGGAGACGACGGACGACCTGTGGCACCTCTCGCACGTCCTCGAACCCGGCGACGACGTGGAGGGTGACACCACCCGTCGCATCCAACGGAGTGACGACAACCTCCGTGACACGGGCGGGGAGCGCGAACACATGCACGTCACTATCGAGGTGACCGACGTGGAGTTCGCGCGGTTCGCCAACCGCCTCCGGGTCGGTGGGGAGATCGTCCAGGCGTCACGCGAGGACCAACTCGGCCACCACCACACGCTCAACGTGGAGGCGAACACGGAGATCACCGTCGAGAAGGAGTTCAAACCCGATCAGACGGAGCGACTCGAAGCGGCCGCGGAGGCGACGGACGCGCCGGAGGTGGCCATCGCGACCGTCGAGGAGGGCGCGGCGGCGATCCACACGGTCCAACAGTACGGCACCGAGGAGTACGTCTCGCTGACGAAGCCGACCGGGAAAGGGGAGTACGCCCAGCCGCGGACGGAGCTGTTCGCGGAGTTGGGGCAGGCGCTCGCGCGGCTGGAGACCCAGGCGGTGATCCTCGCCGGGCCGGGGTTCACCAAACAGGACGCGCTCGACTACTTCGAGGAGAACTACCCCGACGTGGCGAGTGCGGTGACGACCGTCGACACCTCCGGGATCGGCGACCGCGGGGTCCACGAGGTGCTCAAGCGCGGTGCGGTCGAACAGGTGCGCGAGGAGACGCGGATCGCCCGCGAGGCGGAGCTGATCGACGATCTCACCGCACGGATCGCGGAGGGGGCGAAGGCGACGTACGGGCCGGACGCGACGATGGAGGCCGCGGAGTTTGGCGCCGTCGAGACCCTCCTGTTGTTGGACGAACGGCTCCGCGCGGAACGGCAGGGGGACGGCGACTGGGGGATCGACGCCGACGAACTGGTGACGACCGTCGAACGGCAGGGCGGAGACGTGACCGTCTTCTCGGCGGAGTTCCAACCCGGCCAACAGCTGTCGAATCTGGGCGGGGTCGCCGCCCTGTTGCGCTACCGGCTGGAGTAGCCGGCGGCACACAGGTCGGGCAGACGAGTGAAAACCGGAGTCGGTAGACGCCACTGTCCACAGTTCTGCAACTGGCCAGTAGATTCTAAGTGCAGAGAGACGCACCAATAGGATATGTCGGAAGCAGAGATCGAGGGAGCGTACGTGGTCGCAGTGATCGACAGCGTCGCGGAGGTGTCCCCGGTGTTAGAGAGTCGGGCACGAGAGATTCTGGCAGACGAGGGGATCGAGTCACCCGACGCCGAGTCGACGTACGACGCCGACGCGCTCGCGGCGGCAGTCGACGCGATGGTCGAGTCTGCCGGCGAGACGACCGTCGCGCGCGCCGGCGAGAAGATGGTCGCGAAAAACGAGCAGATCACGGCGGCGACCGACTTCGAGTCCGGATTCGAGACGATGCGGGAACAACAACGGGCCGTCCACCGCAACTTCGATGTCGACCGTGTCGGCCAGTACCGTGCGGAACGGCTCGACGACCGGGAGTACCGCGTCGCCGCCTACGGCGGCCACAGCTACCCAGAGGCACTGACCCGCGGCGTCACCGAAGGTATCGTCGAACAGACGGAATCACCGGCGATGGTAAGCTTCGACGACGCCGAGTTGGCGGCCGACGAGACACACGCGTTCGTCGTCTCGTGGTGAGCGACGGTCGGATGACGCCTCAGTCGTCGAGCGCCTCCCGAACTGCCTCGCTCGTCGCGGTCTCCAGTTCCTCGCGGACGCGGTGGCTGGCCGCTGCGTCCGTCTCGACGACGATCACGTGACTGCCGTCGGTGGTCGTCGCCTCCCGGTACCGGTCCCGGAACGACTCCCCGACGCCGTCGACGCGGGCAAACGAGAGGTCGTAGAGGTCCGCAGCGTGTTCGAAGTTCAGTCCGTGTGGCGTGCGGAACTGGTCGGTGAACGGCGGGTCGAACTCCTCGATGGGGAGCATGTGGAAGATTCCGCCGCCGTCGTTGTCGACGACGACGATCGTCGCCTCCACGTCCGCGCGTTGAATCGCCAACAACCCGTTCGAGTCGTGGTAGAAGGCCAGGTCGCCGGTGACGAGCGTGAGGTGGTCGGTGGTGGCGCTGCCGGCACCCAGCGCGGTGGAAGTGATCCCGTCGATCCCGGAGACGCCGCGGTTGCCGAGCACGGTCAGCGAGCGGGCGGCGGGTTCCGCGAACCGATCCAGGTCGCGAACGGGCATGGAGTTGGAGACAAACACGGTCGACGGCTCGGGCGCGAGTTCGGCCACGTCCGCGAGCACGCGCCCCTCGAACCCGCGAGCCTCGTCGTCGACGGTCGCCCAGTGGGCGCGTTCGGCCGTCTCCCACCGGTCGCGCCACTCGCTGGAGTCGGGGCCGGCGGCGCGGCGGGCGACAGCGACGGCGAGTCGCGAGGGGTCGGCCGCGATCAGATCCGTCGCGGTGAACGTCGCCTCCCGCCAGCCGCCGGCGGGGTCGACGAGCAGTTGGCGGCTGTCGGCGGCGGCGAGATACCGGCGGAGCGGCTTCGAGGTCGGGGAAGCGCCGAACCGGAAGACGACTTCTGGGTCGGGCCAGTCGGCGGTCGCGTCGCCCGCGAGGTAGCCGTCGTAGCCGCCGAGAATCGGCGCGACCCGGGTGGCAGAGCCGAATCGCAGGCCGGACAACGGGTCCGCGAGCACCGGGAACCCGGTGCGGTGTGCGAGGGTGGTGATCGCCTCCGGGTCCGGGCCGGGCGGGTCGGCGGGACCGGCGACGATCAGCCCGCGTTCGACGGAGAGCGCCTCGGCGACACTCGCGACGGCGCGGTCGTCCAACGTCGCGTGGCCCGGTGTCGTCGCGACGAACGGGGCGTCCTCCCGGCCGGCGGTCGCGAGCCGGTCGAGATCGGCGGGCACGTCACCGGGCACCTCGACGGGTTCCAACGGTTTGCGGAACGGGACGTTCAACTGGACCGGCCCCGCGGGCGCGGTCTCGGCCTCGTGGACGGCTCGGGCGGCGTCGGTGCGGAGCCGGCGGAGTTTGCGCTCGGTCGGCTCCGGCTCGGGGAGATCGCGGTACCACCGGACGGCGTCGCCGAACAGCTTCTCCTGGTCGGCGGTTTGGTTGGCGCCGGAGTCACGCAGTTCCGGCGGGCGGTCGGCGGTGAGCGTGAGCAACGGCACCCGGGCCTGGTCGGCCTCCATCACTGCGGGGTGGTAGTTGGCGGCGGCGGTGCCGGAGGTGCAGACCAACGGGGTCACCTCACCCGTCCGGCGGGCGCGGCCGAGCGCGAAAAACGCCGACGAGCGCTCGTCGAGATGCGAGAAGACGCGGAGATCGTCGTGGGCCGCAGCCGCGACCGTCAGCGGCGTCGACCGCGACCCCGGCGTGACACAGACTGCAGAGACGCCGGCGGCGACCAACTCGTCGACGAACGCCCGCGCCCACAGCGTGTTCCGATTCGGTGACTGACTCACGTCGTCTGGTTCGGGCGGCGGCGCTATATGACCGACGGACTCGTCGTCTCGTGAGGATACTCACTGTTTGCTGTCACAAACCGGCTATGACGAAACGAGCTGTCCGGGGTCAAACAACCCGATCAGAGTCAGTCGTCAGCTTCCGTTCCCTCGTCTGGCACGAACGCGGCCCCGTCGACTGGTCGGCCGGGGTTCTCGTCGTCTAGCGCCGCCGGCGCACCGAGTTGTGCGTCGGCGTTCTCGGGGTCTCGCAGTTTCGTCCGTCCGCGATGAACGGTCACCTCGTCGTCGAGGTGGAGCTTGATCGCCTCGATGAGCGCCTCGGCTTCGAGGGGTTGACCGAGCGTCTGGAGTTGTTCCTCGGTGGTGTCGTCGGGGACGTTGAACGCACGCTGAGTGATGATAGGCCCCTGGTCGAGATCGGTCGTCACGTAGTGAGCCGTGACACCGGTAATGCGGACGCCCTCCTCGATGGCCTGCATGTACGCCGACGCGCCAGGAAACGCGGGAAGAAGGCTCGGGTGGACGTTGATGATCCGGCTCTCGTAGCGGAAGACGACATCCGGCGAGAGGATGCGCATATACCGTGCCAGGGCGATGAGATCGGCGTCGTACTCGGCGAGCAGTTCGAGCAGGCGTTCCTCGTTGGGCGTCCCCGTCTCGTCACCGATGTCGTGGAACGGAATCCCGTACGTCTGAGCGAGCGGTTCGAGATCGTCGTGGTTGCCGATGACGACGTCGATGTCTGCGTCCAGATCGCCGTCAGCACAAGCCTGAATCAACGCTTCGAGACAGTGTGACTCCTTTGTGACCAGAACCGCGATGGACTGGGTCTCGCGGTCGGCGGGGAACCGGACCTGCACGTCGACACCGAGTTCGTCACCGAGGTTCGTGAGATCCTGCCGGAGGGTTCTCTCGGTCGTCACCATCTCTGTGGTGTCAACGTGCATCGTCATCCGGAAGACGCCTTCTCGAACCGCCTGGTCGAGATCTTCGATGTTGATACCACGTTCGAACAGTAACGACGTGACTTCGGCAATGAGCCCGGTGTCGTCTCCGCCAACGACCGTGATCTCGGTTAGTGTGCGTCTCACTGTTGGTGCCTCCAGCGTGTCTCAGTAACCATTCCCCAAGAAATCGACGGACACAGAATAGTATCCTTCGTTTTCCGCAAAATATTCACTAGGAACGGGTCTCTGCACACAACCATCGGCCCTGCACCGGCTCCTGTCTCTCAGACCGATGGCTACACCGTTGTCTCTCCTCGGTTCGGTTGCTCGGGGGAAAACTACGGTCCCTGGCCAGAGTGTGACCAAACAACAGGCGGCTCAGACCTTCTCCTCGGCGTCGTCGGCCAACTCCTCCATGCGTTTGCCGACCCGACCGGCGTTCGAGAACTCGTCTTCCGACATCGCGGTCGCCAACGCGTTCCCGAGGACGAACACCGCGTGTTTGTGCTCGCTTTTCGACTTGTGGACGTGTGAGGGGTCGACCTCCAACTCGTCGTAGGGGTCGAACAACGAGCCGTCGACATCGTCGTGGTCGCGAAACTGC
>JAHENP010000299.1 GCA_018609965.1 Haloferacaceae archaeon | reverse complement strand
TATGGGATAGGAGTAACGGTAGTTTGGCCCTGCCAGGAGTCTGGTCATGTCGACCAGGCTGCAAACCACAATATCCCAACTCAGCGGTGCAGTGCCGTGGGAATCCCACCCCTTTAGGGGTGGGAGGAGGTCAATCGGCGACGTCCGCCGAAGTCTCCTCTTCGGCCGCGACCTCTGCGGGACGCGCCTCCAGCGTCAGCTTCTGCACCTCGGCGCGGCGCATCGGGTAGATCTCCTTCCCCTCACCGTACACTGCTGAGGAGAGTCGCCCCTCGACGACGGAGTCGATCAGCTCCTCGAAGGAACGCTCGTCGGCCGCCTCCTCGACGAGGTCGATCATGATCCGCCGGATCGCTTGTTCCTGCGAGCGGTCGGCCTTCTTCGTCGTGAACGCGACCGGCTGGACGCGGACGCGGTAGTCGTCCGTCGTCCGAACCGTCACGACTGCCTCGATCTTCGAGGCGCCACGACGCACGAGCGAGCGGAGGTAGTCCCGCGTCAGCTCGTGTTCGACGAACTCCGTGTACGCCGCGTCGCTGCCGACATCCGTGATCTTGAACGTCAGCTTCGTGTTGTTCTGTCCCTGGTCGTTCGTGAGTTCACCCAGGGTCGTCTCGACCGTCCGCCCGACGACATCCTCGGGCTCTGCGGCGAGTGTCTCGCCGATCTCCGTTCGGTCGAACTGTTCCGGTGCCAGGACCGTGTACCACCGCTTGCCCTGACGCTGTCGTGAGACTGATCGTTCACTCATGATGTGTGTCGTGTGTGTCGTCTGCTGTCTGCTGTGTGTCGTCTGTCGTGTCGCGCCGCGTATCGTCTGTCGCGTCGCGCGTCTCTCTCTCGTCAGCCGCGTCGCGCGTCTCTCTCTCGTCACTCGCGCCGTTCGCTCCGTCCGTGGCGTCCGGCTGCCGGCCGTCGACCGCCGCGACGACTGCCGCGGCGACACCGACGTTCACGACGTAGTCGTCGACCGACGACGACAGGCTCCCAACGGACTCCCGCCGGACCTCCGTCCGGACGGTCGCGCCGTCGACGGCCGTCGTCACGTCGCTGGTGTTGTCCGGCCGCACCGCGCCCGCGACGACTGCCGCAGTCGTCGGGTCGCGGTACTGCGTCGCGACCGTCGCGGTCGGAACGGTGTCGTCGCTCATACGACCTCCCTGACGGCCTCGATGGCCGCCGCCGTGTCCAGTTGCGTTCGAACGTCCGCACGCTCTGTGTTGCCGATCACCGCCGCCGGTGCCGTCTCGTCGACACCGGTCGCGTCGCCGGCGTCGGTCGTGTCGGTGTTGCTAGCGTCGACGGCAGTCGCGAGCAACCCCCGTGCCGAGTGGTCGGCTCGCGTGACCACCGCCGCGCCGCCGTCCGTCACCGCGAGTGTTGTCGCCTCCAGCGACTGGAACTGTGCCGCCAGTCGACAGACGGCCGGCAACGCGGCCGCCGCCGAGCAGTCGTCGGCCGCGTCACTCGGGTCCACCCGGACGACGGAGACGCCGTCGTACCGTGCGGTCCGCGCGCCGTCCAACAGCCCGTGGACCGTCTGCCCGTGTGCGCGCCACCGGTCGAGCGCCGCCGTGCGGACGCTTCCGGGCGAGACTGCCAACGCGCCGGCCAGTCCGGGGTCGACGCGTGCGGTCGCAGCGAGCACGTCTGCGAACCCGCCGACCGTCTGGAACGGGCCGTCTGTCACTGCTGGCCGCAACGCTGACTCGACGGCGTCGACTGCCGTCGGCGGCGCGTCGCTCGTCGCGTCGACGGCGACGACCGAGGCCACCGCTCGACCTACCTCCGGGTCGAGATCGGCGGGTGACTGTGACGCCGCGTCACCAACCTCCGACAGAAGCGTCGTCGCCGCCTCCGGATCGCCGGAGACGGGGAGTCGGAGCCGCGTCGAGTGTGTCAGCCCGTCGGCGATGTCGGTTGTCGGTGTCGCCACGCCCGGTCGGCGTGTGACGGCGTCGCGTCGCCGTGCGGCTTCGAGGAGCGTCCCGACGCCGTCGGTCGTTCCCGAACGCTCGGCAGTGACTGACTCGCCGGCCGCGACGGCCCCCGCGAGTGCAAGCACCGGGTGCGGGTCGCCGCCGGCCTCCCGGACCGCCGCTGCGGCCGCGACAGCCAACGGTTCGTCGGCAGACGCCCGCGAGAGTGCCGGCACGTCGGGCGGTGACCACCCGACTGCGACGGCGGTGCCGTCGGGGTCCGGCACGGTCTCCGCGCGGGTCGGTCGGAGTTGGAACCCGGCGCCGCGAGCGCGTGTGGCGCGTGCGAGCAGTCCCGCGGCCGCGACCGCCGCCCCCGTCGGGCGGACGAACACGCGGAGGAGTCGGGCGTCCGACACGGCCGCGGCTACCGCGGCGGGGTCGGTCGCCGACTGCGTGGGACTGCTCGCCATCGCCGTCACGCGTCGTCTTCGAGGAGGTCGACGGCCACGTCGTAGCTGTAGGTGAACGTCTCGTCGAGCTCGTCACCGCGGTAGTAGTCGACGAGCCGGCGGATCTTCGACTCCGCGTTCTGGAGCGCGCGCTTGTTCTGGACATCTTGTGGGTGGTCGTCCATGTGTTCGCGCAGGCGAACGGCCCGCTCCATCAGGTTCCGGAGGTCCTCCGGCAGGTCCGCGTCGGCGTCGTGTGCTTCGAGAATCTCGGTTACCTTCTTCCCGGTCGCCAGCTTCACGTCCGGGATCGGCGTCCCCTTGACGCCCTCGTCGCGCAGCTTCAGGCCGATCTGGCTCGGGTCGTGACCCTGCTGTGCCAGCTCGACGACGCGCGCTTCGATCTCGTCTTCGTCTACGTCACTCCACTCCGGTGGGTCGTCTGCCGCCGGGCTGTCCGAACCGGACGAGCCACGGCGACGGGTGTGCATTCGTGCCATCTGTCTGTTTGGAACACAGCGACCGCGAGAGCGAACCGCCCGACGACCGCGACCCGACGGCCGACAGCACACGCCGTGCGCGAACTGGACTGTCGACCCGCGGCGTCGAACGGGCGCACCTCCGCAATCCCGAGTCCCCCTGCGGGACGAGTCAGATTTGCGGCCGTGCTGTTCCCGTCTGTTGCTGGCGGCCGCGGGGTGTAACCGTTTTCGGTCTGTGTCGACTGCTGGCCTCTTCGGCCTACTGGGTCGGGGCGCGAGCGACGACTGCGAGCAACGGGTCGTTCTGCGGCACCTCGGTGACTGTCTCGACGGGTTCCAACCCCGCGGTCTCGACGTACCGTTGGACCAACGCCAGTCGTTCCTCGTCGGACCGCTCCCGCCACGCCCGCACCGCTTTCGTCGGGAACATCCGGTTGGTGAAGCTCACGATCACTCGCCCGCCCGGGCGGAGCACCCGCGTGAACTCGCTGAAGACGGCGGCGGGATACTCCAGATACTGCACCGACAGCGCACACGTCACGGCGTCGAACGCCTCGTCTCTGAGCGGGAGCGTCTGGTCGTTGTTGAAGCTCTGTGTGAACCACTCGTCGTAGCGGTCGTTCTCCTCCAGTTCGGCGGCGTTCAGCCCGTGACCGACGACCCGCCCGAGGTCGATCTCGGGGTAGTGGCTCACCCAACTGCCCATCGCGTCGAACACGTCGTCGCCGGGCTGGAGGTGGGTGTCGTACAGTGCGGTCAGTTCTCGGAGAAACCCGTCGTCTGCGTGTGTGACGAACCGCGGCTGGTCGTAGAAGCTGTCGTCTGGCCGCGTGTCTACCTTCTGGCGGTCCGTGTCGTCGAGGATCTGCACACAGTTTCCAGGGGCGCGAGTGGTTTGTGTGTCTCGCTGGGGTGGGTGCCGCAGTCGGATCGCGGCGTGTCCTTTCGAAGGGCTTTTGTCCGAATCGGGGGTACGTGGTGACACGAGGGCTCGTAGATCAGTGGTAGATCATCCCCCTGGCACGGGGAAGGCCCCGGGTTCAAATCCCGGCGAGTCCATCGGAGCGACCGAGTTTTACGAGGGAGCGAGAATGGTCGAGACCGGATTTGAACCCCTGCCAGACGCAGCGGCGAGCGAAGCGAGCCGACCGTCTGGCTCTGGGTTCAAATCCCGGCGAGTCCACTCCTTCGCTCACTGCGTTCGCTCAGTCGTGGACTCGCCGTAGTCACGCTCGCTCCCTGCGGTCGCTCGCGTGACTCCCGGCGAGTCCGGTCGTTTGTTGTGGTGGTGTTTGTGTGGCTGTTCGTGTGGCTCCCGGCGAGTCCAGTCGTCTGTTGTGGTGGTGTTTGTGTGGCCGTTCGTGTGGCTCCTGGCGAGTCCAGTCGTCTGTTCTGGTGGTGTTTCTGTAGTTGCTCGCGTGACTCCCACTGAGCTGTGTTTCTTACAGCAGCGACAAGGAGAAAGCCCACCGGTTTACGGGTGGGATGAATCCGACAACCTGGGAACGTATCTCCGTTTCTGCTAACGGGAGTTTTATCAACATTGAGTCTGCACGCATGACTAGACTGAGGCGGCTCAGCCGCCCAACGAAACGGATAATATCGGATTCAGCCCAAGCTACGTTCGAAAGAACCCCTTTCGAACCGCTGGCAGGGGGTTCCGGACAGAAAGTAACTCTGACTCCCAGTATGGGAGAGGAGTAACGGCGGCTTGGCCCTGCCAGGAGTCTGGTCATGCGACCAGGCTGCGAACCTGAAACTCCCACCCAAGCGGTGCCGTGCCGCGGGAATCCCACCCGACGGGGTGGGAGGAGGTCAAAACTGC
>JAHENP010000298.1 GCA_018609965.1 Haloferacaceae archaeon | reverse complement strand
TGTCATGCTGTCTGTCTCGAACACTCCGAGTCTGCTCACGCCTCCCTCGACCGGCTCGACGCCGAGCCCGTACTCGGCGGCCGTCGATCCGGAGACGGTCATGTAGATCCCCGCCACGCTCTCGGGCGCGTCGGCGAGGAGTTGTTCTTCGTCCTCGAACGGAACGTCGCGCCGCTGGGCGTAGCTCGCGTACGTCTCCACGCGCTTGACCCGTTCGAACGCCCGCCGTGCGAGCGCCCGCCCGAGCCGTTCGAACCCCGACGGGACGAGCACGACCGTCGGCTGTGCCGGCACCGACCCCTCACGCGCCATCGCGGCCCACTGCACCGGGTCGCCCAACGCGTCCACCCGCTCGTAGCCGTACGTCTCCATCGCCGTGGTGACTGTCTCCTCGAACCCGCCGAGCCGCCGGTCGTCGTCTGCCAGTAGCCCCTCTAACAGTTCGTCGTAGCCGGCGTAGAACCGACTTGCCCCGCCGCGGTAGGCGTCTGCGGGCGACTCGTACCCCTCCACCCGGCGGGTCGTCAGCTCGGCGGCCTCGAACACCGGCCGCGGGTTCAGCCGGCCGTAGTCCCGGAACCCCAACTGGAGTGTGCTCCCGTCGGCGGTCGTGGAGATGTCGTTGACGAACGCGACCTGCTCGCGCACGTCCTCGTAGCCGGCGCCGGTCTTGGCCGCGCGTTTCCCCCGCTCGTCGATCACCTCGCGGAGCCACGCCGCCTCCAACGGCTCGCCGTCTAGCTCACGCCGTAACGCCGTGTAGGCGTTGCGTCCCTTCTCTGGGACCATGAACCCGTCCACCGATCATGCAGAATCACCACCGAGACGCGACTGTCGTATCGTGTCACGTCTCATTGGCTGTTCCTGCTCACGCGGGAGGGAAGTGACTACCGATCCACACCGACCTTTTTCACTCCTCGGGGTGGGCGCGCGCCCACCCAAGGAAAAAATGTCGATCAAAAAGCGCTCGCGGGCGGCGGAGCCGCCCGCTCGCGTCTGCTGTCGTGGTGCTGTCCGCATCCGCACCGTGTCCGCACCGCAGCCTCGGGCCTCCCCAGCCTCCTCACGTCGCTCCCTCACTCCGTTCGGTCGCTTCGTTCGTCCCTCGCGCGCTCCGCGCTGGCACGAGGCCAGCGCGGCGCGCGCCAGCCGCTGTGTTGGACTGTGGTTCCGGGACCGTTCACTCTCCGTCTGTGTCGTCTGTGCCGCCGTCGAGAATCGCGAGTGCTCGCTCCGTGTCGCCGTCCATCCGACCCAGGAGCTTTTGCGCCTCGGCGCGTGTCTCCGTGGCGTCGACTGCGACCATCCCTTCGTCGGGCTGGCCGTACACCACGCTCGCGCCGTCGGGCGCGAGCACCAACGCGGGGAGTGTCGCCAGGTCCTCCTCGCCGGCCACGTGGAGAACGCTCGGCTCGCTTGCGGCGACTGCGTCGCTGAGTGCGACGAGAAGCTCTGTGGTCAGTGTGCCGGCGGGGTTCTCGACTGGAACCCGCGCGTCCTCGTCGGACAACGCCGCCGCGATCTCCTCGCTCACCGTCTCTCGTTTCGTCTTCCCGTCGACGACCGCGACGGCGGGAACGTGGCCAGCCGCCCGGAGGTGTGCGGTCACCACGTCGCCGACGGCGATCACTGGCCGGCCGGTGTCTGTGAGGAGGCCGGTCGCGTCCTCGTACACCGGCCCCAACGGTTCTTTGAACGCCGCCCGCATGGCCGTCGGGAGCCGGAGCAGTGTCACGTCACCGCACCTTCAGCGCGTAGCTCCCCGGCTCGTTGACGTTCATCTCCTCGCCGATCTGTGAGTCCTCGGGGTGTGGGACGATCACGTAGCCGGCCCAGTCTTCTGTCAGCGACGACGAACCACAGCTGTCACACGTCTGGCTGTCGGGGTCGTTCACGTAGTGACACTCCCGACAGGCGAGCCGGTCTTCTGCCATCAGGCGTCACCTGCGGCTGCGCCCTCACTCTCCCGCCGACGCCGATCCGACTCCAGCCACTCGTGTTTCCCCAACCCGGGTTGTTTCGCGGTCAACCCGATCTTGGAGTCACGCGGGTTCCGTTCGTCGATGCTCTTGGTGACGATCCGGGCCCGCACGTCGTCGCCAACCCCCAGCGTCTGGTTCGACTCGGTGGACGCGAGCTGTTGGTTCTCGGCGTCGTACGCCAGATACTCGTCGGAGATCTGTGAGACGTGGAGCAACCCGTCGACGGGGCCGATCCCGACGAACGCGCCGAACTCCACCACCTCGACGACGCTCCCGTCGACCACCTCCTGCATCTCCGGGTCGAAGGTGAGCGCGTCGAACTCCGCCTCGTAGTAGACGCCCGGTCGGCTCGGCAACACCGACCCCTCGCCGATGTCGTGGACCTTCACGACGCTGACGACGCTGCCGGCGTCCTCGTCGAGCCGGCCCTCCAGTTTGTCCTGCAGTAGCTCCTTCACCCGCTGTGGTGTCACGTCCGCCAGGTGTGCCGGCGGCACTTCGACCGTGTCCTTGAGTCGTACCCGTTTGTACATTGTCGTGTGCTGTCTGTCGGCCGACCGTCTCCGGTGGCCCCGTCGCGTGTCTGTCTCGGCGCTGTGCTCCGTCGCCGCCGGGAGTCCCCGGCACCACTACGGCTCTGTTACGGCCAGTGTGTTCGCCCCCCTTAAACCGATTACGCGAACGTCCCGCGCCAACAACCGGTCACGGAGGGAGCCGTCGTTCGTCACGGCGTACCGTGGCGTCGACAACGACGGTGTCGTCCCGGCCGTCACCTCCCCGGTCGGTGACGACGGCACCGCGCCGGTCGCCAACTCCACGACGGCGTCGTCGGCGTACGTCGCCCGCGTCTCGACCACCCGGCACCTGTCGACGAGGTCCCGACCGACTGCGGCCGCCTGCGCGGCCTCCCCGTTGCCGGTCGCCAACCCCTCCAACTCCGCGACGGCCGGCTCCGGCACCACGCGGTCGCCGTCGCCGACGACCCGGTCGAGTTCCTCGAACAACCGAACGCCGGCCTGCACGGGCGCCGTCAGCGCGTTCGTGTCGAGGACGACCGTCGTCACGCCAGCAGTGTGCCGACGCCGATCAGCCGCCACCGGGCGCCTATCCGGCGGTTGATGGCGATCTTCGAGCCGGGTTCTGCACACACCGGCCGTTTCAGCTGCACCTCACACTCGTCGCCCCGCGCGCTGGTGACGGAGCCGACGGTCGTGCTCGTCCCAACGGTGAGCATCAACGGCTCACCCGTCGAGATCTCGTCGACCGCTCCCTCGCCGACGACCCGGTCCAACAGCTCGACGGACATCTCGAAGGTGTCCAGCGTCGCCGGCAGCGTCCCCGGCTCGCCGGCGACCTGGCCCGCGAGCGCGTCACCCTTCGTCAGCGACGGGTCCAACCCCGTCCCGACGCCGAGTAACCCACCCGGACCGACCTCCTCGACCGGCTCGTTGCCCGCCTGCAACGACCGGACAGTGGTCTCGATGGGCTCGTAACGGGACTGACCACCTTCCTCGACCTCGCGACCAGGCCGAAGCTCCAGTTCGTCGTCCGCCTCCAGCGTCCCCTGTGCGAGCGACCCGCCGACGACACCACCCAACAGGTCCTCGTAGGTGGTGCCGGGCCGGTTGATGTCGAACGACCGCGCGGTGAGCATCCGCGCCGGCACCGTCTCGTCCCGGTCCGGCGTCGGAATCTCCTGTTCGACCGTCTGGATCAACACGTCCGTGTTGATCTCCTGTTGTGCGGAGATCGGGACGATCGGGGCGTCCTCGGCGATTGTGCCGGCGACGAACTCCCGAATCTGGTCGTAGTTGTCACGCGCCTGCTCGGCGTCGACGAGATCCACCTTGTTCTGGGCGATGACGACGTTGTCGATCCCGATGATGTCCAACGCCATCAGGTGTTCTTCAGTCTGTGCCTGTGGCACCTCCTCGGTCGCGGAGACGACGAGCACCGCCCCGTCCATGATCGACGCGCCCGACAGCATCGTCGCCATCAGCGTCTCGTGGCCGGGGGCGTCGACGAACGAGACCGTTCGGAGGCGCTCGGTCGCCACGCCGTGGTCCGGACACTCCTCGGCGACCGTGTAACACGCCGGCTCGTCACACTCCGGACACTGCCGGAACGTCGCGTCGGCGTAGCCGAGTCTGATCGAGATGCCGCGTTTCATCTCCTCGCTGTGCTGGTCCGTCCAAGAGCCGGACAGCGCCTGCACCAGTGTCGTCTTGCCGTGGTCGACGTGGCCGACGAGCCCGATGTTCACCTCCGGTTGTGTGTTGTTCGTCATGAGCCTCTAAAGAGAGTCTTACTAGCTGTTCGCTCGGTACGACTGATAAAACTGCTGTTCTGCCGACGGTCGGGAGCGACCCCCCGACCACCAGTTGCGGTGGCTCGCTCGCGGGTACCGAACGGACGGTCTTATCACGCTCTGTCGCCCACACACGCGTAATGGGTTCCGACACGATGATTTTCGAGGATCTCCCCACCACGCTCACCGCCGAGGAGCTGATCGACAAGGCGTTCTCGCGGGCGGCCCGCGCCGGCCGCGCGAAGGAGGGTCGTGAGGCACAGGAGTCGATGCTGCGGACCGCCGGCAACGTGCTCTCGGACAACTTAGAGAACGTCGTCTCCGACTGGCCGGACTTCGCCTACGAGGTGTCGCCGTTCTACTACGAGCTCGCGGACGCGCTGACTGATGTTGACGAACTCCGACAGTCGCTCAACGAGGTCGACTGGGCGAACGACCAGATCGCGACACTGCGTGACGAGTACACGAGCAAGCTCCGCACCGCCGACCGCGAGACCGCCCGGAGCCACCGGAAACAGGCGTTCGCCCGCTTTGCCGACATCACCGAGGAGGTGGACGCCGACCTCCGCCGGCTCAACGACGCCCGGAACGAACTGCGTGATCTCCCGGACATCGACCCCGACGCCCCCGTCATCGCCGTCGCAGGCTACCCCAACGTCGGCAAGTCCGCGTTCGTCAACAGCGTCACGCGCGCGACCAACGAGACCGCCGAGTACCCGTTCACCACCACCGGCATCCAGGTGGGCCACTTCGACCGCGACCGCGTCACCTACCAGATTGTCGACACGCCGGGGCTGCTCGACCGCCCGGCCGACCAACGCAACGACATCGAACAACAGGCGGTCTCGGCGCTTGCCCACGCCGCCGACACGGTCCTGTTCGTCGTCGACGCCTCCGGGGAGTGTGGCTACCCCCTG
>JAHENP010000297.1 GCA_018609965.1 Haloferacaceae archaeon | reverse complement strand
ACTGAAATGACGTGCTCCAGGAACGACTGAAATGACGTGCTCCAGGAACGACTGAAATGACGTGCTCCAGGAACGACTGAAATGACGTGCGCCAGGAACGACTGAAATGACGTGCGCCAGGAACGACTGAAGTAACGTGCGCCAGGAACGACTGAAGGGACGTGCGCCAGGAACGACTGAAGGGACGTACTCTACGAACGGTCGAACTGAGCTACTCGCCTCGTTTCGACTCACCTGTCTTCGTATCTCGACGGGTCGAAACCTGTGTCCGTCTCTCGGCGAGCCGGGCGTTCGTTACGTCTCGCCAGCCGGCCGGGAGTCGACGGTCTCGGTGTCGGCGTCTTCGACTCCAGAGGCGTCGGGTTGGTCCCTCTCGTAGGCACCGGCCTTCCGGAGCCGGCCGGCACGCTCCAACACGTCGGCGCTTCGACACACACCGGCCGCCCCGCCAGCCTGTGGAACGGCACAGTTGTTGCAGTTCTCACAGACGACGGCGGCGTCGTCTGCGTCCAACAACCGCGCCGGGAGCCGTGGTTCGGCGTAGAACGGCCGGCCCATCCCGACGGCGTCACAGGCGTCGCCCAGCAGTGTGTCGATCTGTGACCGATCTCGTACGCCACCCTCCAACAACACCGGCACGTCCACGCGGTCGCGGACCCGGCGACAGAGATCAGCGTTCCACGCCGGCTCGAAGTCGAACTGGAACGACTCGATCCAGTTGGCGACCGCCACCGCCGCCGCCCGCAGCGGCGACCCGAACGCCGCTGTGTAGCCGTCACGGTGACGCTCGTCGCGCCAGGCGGCGTCGGGGAACTCCCCGCGGATCACCGACATGTCCCAGAAGACGGAGCCGTTCACCGGCACCAGTCCGTCGTAGCCGGCCGTCGCGAGCCGTTCTGCGAGTCGCACCGTCTCCCGACGGCTCCGGCGACGGCGGACAAACGGCGGCGCCTCCGTCTCCGCGGGGAGTTTCGTGATCACCGGTACGTCGCCGGCGTGAGTACGGATCGCGTCGAGGACGACCTCGAAGAACCGTCCCAGGTCGCCGAACTCGTCTTCGCGGCGGTTGTAGAACGGAGAACAGAACTGGTGGAGGAGACCCATGTTCGCGCCCGCGAGGTGGATCACATCGTAGCCCGCGTCGACGGCTCGGGCGGCCGCACGGCCGAAATCTGTTGCTAGCTCGTGTGCCTCGGCCGTCGAAAGCACATGCGCGTCGTAGGAGACGAACCCCGTCCGTTCGAGCGCACGCAGCTGCCACGGCGGCTCCGAGACGGCCAACTGCTGGAGGTTGGGGTGTTGATGACGGTACTCCCGGTGCCACGTCTCCATCGACCGCAGCCCGCCGTGTTCGAGTTGGATCGCGATCCGCCCACCGTGGCGGTGGACGGCGTCCGTGAGCCGCCCGAGTTCTGCGACGAAGTCGGGGTCGTGGACACGGGTCATTCCCGGTGCGGCACACCCACCCGCCTCGCGAACGATCGTCGCCCCCTGACAGATCAGCCCGGCGCCGCTGGCGGCGGCAGGCTCTAAGTCCGCGATCAATTCGTCGACCGCACCCGCACCGTTCCCGGCACACTCCAACAACGGGGCGCGGTAGAGCCGATTGGGGAGCCGGACTCCACCAATCGACAACGGTGATTCGAGCGCGGGCGCGTCGGGCGTCGACATCTGGTGGTGAGGGTCAGGAGCGTGTGGGTTTGAGGGTTGTGTCGCGTGCGCCGTCCCCAGGTGGTGTACCCACCACCTCCCCCACCCCACTGTTTCAAGTGTTCTCCGGGGAGGGTGGGGGAGGGGGTGAAGCGAGCAGAGACTATATTAGTGGAAACAACTAAGTACTGTCCAACGCTACAACACCGCAAACTGTTCTGCTGAGAGTTATTGTGGGGTGTAGTCGCGTGACGTATCTGGTGACGACGCGAGGACAACTCTCTGACAGAACACTTGAAACAGTGGGGTGTGTGGGTCAATCATCGCACACTGACAGTTCAGCTGTCGCCTGTTACCGAAGTGACGAGAAGAAAGCCCACCCCGTCCGGGATAGGAAGATACCAAGCGGCGACAACGTATTATGAATACGACAGCAGAACCACTCACCAACACGGCAACGCGGTCACCCCCCAACACGACAACAGAACTACTCACCAGCACAACAACAGAACCACTCATCAACCAAGCAGTGGTGGTCGTCACAGTGGTGTGCAGTATGATAGCGCTCTCACCCACGACGGACGTGTGACACTACAAGAACAGATGAAGCAGTGGGGTGGGTCTGTAGTTCAGATGAAACAGATGAAACGCTGGTAAAGAGGGTTTTTCCCTCGGCAGGCGTCAGTGTAGCCACGAATGGAGCGTCTGACTCCCGACGACGGTATCTTTCGCGACGAGGACGCCCTCCGCGACCACTTTCCGGACCGAATCCTCGAACGCGACGACAAACTCGCCGAGTACCAGAGCCGGTTCAAGGAGGTCGTCCGGAACAAGCGCCCGCGGAACGTGTTCGTCTACGGGCCGACAGGGGTCGGAAAGACAATTGGAACGAAGGCCGTCTTCCAGAATCTCGAACGGAGTATCGAGGCGTTCGACTACGAGGCTTCGCGGTTCGACGAGCCGAGCCTCAGAACTGTCCACCTGGAGTGCAAAGACCTGAACACCTCGTATCAAGTCGCCGCGCACCTCCTGAACCGGCTCCGGAGCGCGACCAACCGCGACCGGGTCAGCACGACTGGGTACCCCGAAGGCGAGATCTACCGGATGTTGTTCGAGGAACTCCGACAGGTCGACACGAGCCACGTCCTGATCGCGCTCGACGAGATCGACAACATCGGCGGCGACGACAACATCCTCTACAAGCTCCCGCGGTGTAACAACGACAACAGCGCAGCGTACGTCGATCCGGCAGCGACGAAGGTTGGTGTCGTCGGGATCACGAACGACGGGACGTTCCGAGAGTCGCTTGACCCGCGCGCGAAGTCGACGCTGTGTGATCAGGAGATCCACTTCCCGCCGTACGACGCAGTCGAGTTGGAGACGATCGTCGAAGACCGGGCGGCGGTCGCGTTCCACGACGACGTGCTCTCACAGGACGTGGTTCCGCTCACGGCGGCACTCGCCGCCCAACGATCCGGGTACGCACGCACCGCGCTCGATCTCCTGTACGAGGCGGCCGACAACGCCCGTTCCGCGGACGACGCACGCGTGACAGAAAATCACGTCAAAACCGCAGAGGAGTCGATCCAACAGGGCGCGATCGTCGAGGAGATCCGCGGGCTCTCCACACACGGGACGCTCGTCGCGTACGCGATGCTCCGACTGAGCGAGGGTGAGGAACTCCCGGCAAAAATAGACAAGATATACGCGTGGTACAAGCAGTTCGCGGAGCAGGTCGATGTCGATCCGGTCACCTCCCGGACGATCCACAACACGCTCAACGATCTGATGGTGAACGGGACAGTCACTTCCGAGGAGGTGAACAAAGGGCGAAGCGGCGGCCGGCACTACGAGTACGAACTGGGCTGTCGAGCGGAGATTCTGCTCGATGGGCTCGAAGGTGACTCCCGGATCGGCCCCGTCGACGGACGACTGTGAGCCGGTGTGGACTCTGTTTCTCCCTGTTTCCTCGTCCACGCTGTCACGCGATCGGATTGTCTACAGATGAGCAAAGCGAGTGCCTTGGGGCTTGACCCCAAGGCGGTTCACCACTCCCGTCTCTCCATCCTACTCCCCTCCCCCCGTCCCTCTCCCGAGAACAGATGAAACAGTGGGGTGGGGGAGGTGTTCGACACAACAGGCGGACACGAACCACCTGAGTGTGCAGCCGACTCCGCGGCTCCAAACTGTCTTCGACGCGATTGAGGAGCTATAGTTCCCGTTATACACCGCCGACCGCGAGGACGACCCGTACGGCCGGTACGGCGACGGTGGGTTCGTCCAGGAGTTCGAGTTCCGTGCCGTCGAGGGACGGTTCCGGGGTGCCGTCGACGAGATCGAACTAGTCGCTCGGCCCGGTCTGGACGCGCTGGAGCTGTTCGTTGAGGTCGACCGCCGTGGCGGGTTGTTGAGCGAACTCGCAGAGACGGACGAACAGCTCACCCGGACGACTCTCACCACGACCGACACCGACCGAGTGCGGGAGGAACTCGCAGCGCTGATCGAGCAGTATAGTTAGCTCTAATAGTTTTCCTTTTAATTTCGTCAATATTGACAAAGATGAAATTAGCTAATTACTTTTATGTCATCTGACCAAGATGTCTTATCCGCAACATGCCAAAAGAGACGCGCCGTTCGGTTCTACGGACAGTTGGAAGCACAGCAGCAGTTGGCGGACTTGCGGTTGCTGGCTCCGGTTCCGCCGTCGCCGGGACAACCAACAGCCTCACCATAGAGAACCCCGACGGAGGCACCTACGACTTCAGTATCGTGTCGACAGGGGAACTAAAAACTGTAAACGGTAACCCTGCACAGGGTGGCAAAACCTATACTAGTTCTAAGAGGGAAACGTTTGATGCGACCTTCACCGGCAACATTCAGAGTCTGGTTCTTTCCGGATCTCTTCTAGCAACAATCAATGTGAGCGGAGATGACGGAGCAATCTGGGACATCACTGGTGATGCCGGGGCGAGCTACTCCGCCTGTTTCAGCGGGATCGGGAGTGCGATTCGGCTTGAGAATACGGACAGCTACGGGCCTGAGTGTATCAATGGTGAAATCAACGATGCAACCGACATGGATACGTTTTCCTCTAAGGGGCCGGTCAAGTTCTTCGGAGTGGCCGCGGCATCCGACTCGAGTGTGAAGATTCAGAGAGACTGAGTTCTGTACCGGTCAACTGCGGAACGTATTTTACAAGACTCGGACAACTCGATGAGACCCGTCGACCGACACGTACAGGTTCCTACAAACCCTGTCACCGTACGTGCCCACACAGTATACAGTCAAGTTCGAAGAGCCGAACGAACTGACAGACGACGACGAGACGAGCCTCGTGGTTGACGACTACGACGACTTCGGGAGCTCCTACAGCTTCCACCTCCCGGACGGCACGATTCGCTCGTTTGGCAAACAACTCGTCGAGACGGTCGAACCCGCCGAGTGAGACGGCCACCGACTCGGTCCGAGTCACGATGCCGCGGCGGGTTCACTCCGAGAGTGTTGTGACGGGGGGAAGCGCCTTGACCCCTCGGCCGTTACTCCGACCGTGTCAGGAATCCGTCGGTCAGTTGTCAGAAACGCGGGACGGCTCGGGGCCGCGGCGGTCGCGCTCGTTGCTCTCGCGACGCCCGTCCTCGCACACGTCGACTACGTCACCGAGGGGTCTGGCGGCTACGTCAACCCGGTGGCGTTCCTCGCGAGCGTGTTGTTGCGGCCGGAGAACGCGGCGTTGTTCGCCGTCGGAGGCGGGGCGGCGGCGGTCGCGGCGGGTGGCTACGTTCGCCTCCGTCCCTTCGAGACAGATCTGACCGTCGCGCGCCGGACCCTGGAGTCGTACCGCCCGTACCTCCCGTGGATGTTCAGACTGAGCGTCGGGCTCCCGCTCGTCGGCGCCGGCTTCGCGGGCTACTTGTTCAGCCCGGCCGTCCCCACGTCGCTGCGACTCCTCCAGGTGGCGTTGGGGTTCCTGTTGTTGTTCGGGCTGGCGACCCGGTGGGTCGCGGTCGCCGGCTTGGGGGCGTATCTCTGGGTGCTCGCGACCGCTTGGCCGACACCGGTTCTGGCGTTCGAGTATCTCGGCGGGTTCCTTGGTGTAGTTCTGTTGGGGAGTGGTCAGCCCAGCGCAGACGGGATGTTGCGTCGACTCCGGGTAACCGACGGGACGGTGCTCAACCGGTTGGGGGTCGGTAGCGACCCGTTGGGCGCGCTCGTCGCGCGGTTCGACGCGCCCGCCGCCACTGGGGCCGTGTTGCGGGTTGTCGTCGGGATTCAGTTCGTCTATCTCGGTGTCGTCGAGAAACTGATGCAGCCGGGTGACGCGCTTCAGGTGGTCGCGAAGTACGACCTCACCGCGGTCGTCCCGGTCGCGCCGGAGATGTGGGTCGCCGGCGCCGGGCTGACCGAGGCGGCCGTCGGTCTCCTGTTGATTACGGGGACCGTCACGCGCGCGTCAGCGGCAATCGCGTTCCTCCTGTTCACGACGACGTTGTTCGGGCTCCCGGACGACCCCGTGCTCGCACACGTCTCGTTGTTCGGACTCACCTCGGCGTTGCTCGTCACCGGGAGCGGTCCGTACGCCGTCGACCAGTGGCTCTCTCGGCGGCGGCTCCTGCGTCCCGACGGCGGTGAGTGACACGACGACGGCCCGCCGCGCCACGCCGACAGATCTGGTAACACTGACCGAACCGGACGACTCGACAGTCACCTGGTGACTCTCGTTTCACTTTTACACGTAGTTAAAGGAAGTTACTGCCGGGAGCGTGCACGGCTTACACGGTGGGACCGTACATGTCGTGATGAGTTTCAGAGAGGTTGTTCAGACGCGGCGATCAGTTCACGAGTACGGCGACGAGGAGCTGGAGCGGGAGACGATCCGCGACATCGTCGACGACGCCCGGATGGCGCCGTCGGGGTACAACCTCCAGCCGTGGGAGTTCCTCGTGTTGGACGAGGAGGAGGATCAGGCCGCACTGCGAGAGGTTGCGTACGATCAGGACCACGTCACCGGCGCGGGCGCGGCGGTCGTCGTCTTCGGCAACACGGACCCGGCGGCACACGCACAGCCGGTGTTCGACGACTGGCTCGACAAGGGGTACCTGCCGAGTGAGGACGTGAAGGAGGGGTTGTTGGAGAGCGTCGACGGGATGGCCGGACTCCCCGAGACGGAGCGTCGCGTCTGGACGACCCGGTCGTCGTCGCTGGCGGCGATGACGCTGATGTACGCGGCCTGGGACCGCGGGGTCGCCTCCTGCCCGATGGAGGGGTTCGACGCGGACGCACTGCTGGACACGTTCGACGTGCCCGAGGGGTACGAGCCAGTGATGATCGTCACGCTCGGCTACGCCGCCGACGGCACCGACGACATCGAGAACGACCGGAAGACCCGGCGCTCGGTCGACGAGATTACCCACTTCGGCGAGTTCGATCCGGTCGCGGAGACAACACTCGACGACGAGACAGTGGACGCGGTCGGCGCCGACGACTGAGCAGTCGGCACCAAACGTAGCTTCGACTCGTGTCTCCACTCTAGGTTCCCACACCCTCCCACCAGCACACTGATTAGCCGTCGGTCGTCGTACCCAACAGTGACAGACGAGGGGGAGGAGACGGTCGTCAGCCCCGGGGACCGTCGGCAGTACGGACGGGTCGTCGTCGCCGTGTTGGCGGCGGCGACACTCGTACTCGCGGCCGCCGCGCTCCCGGCGGTTGTGGGCAGTGGGGCCGCGCCGGCGCTCTCGCTCGTCCCACTCGAACAGGCGAACGCCGGCGGGGACGCCGCAGACGCGGCCGCCGACGCCGCGAGCGGACGTGACGCGGCAGGGGTAGCAGGCGCGGCAGGGGCAGCAGGGGCAGCAGACGCAGCAGGCGCGGCGGGCGCGGGGAGCGATGCCACGAACCTCTCCGGGTCGGGGTTGGGTGCGCTGTCGTCCGCGGAGTCGACCCGGATCGGCGGACAGACCGCGCCCGGCGGGGGTGACAACCCGCTCCGGAACCAGAGCACGGCGGTCCACTTTGTCGTCGAGAGTGAACAACCCAGCTACTGGCGAACCGGCGCGTACGGGGAGTACACGGGACAGGGGTTCGAGCGCGTCGACGGCACGCAGTCGTTCGACGGGACAGTCGAGTCTGGGCCGCTCCGCGGGGAACGAGTCGCCTACGAGGTACGGCTCCGGCAGTCGGCGACCGCGTTGCCGACGGTGTGGCGGCCGGCCCGAGTCGACGCGCCCGAGGGGACACGACTCGCGGCCGGCACGTCGTTGTCGGTCACAGACGGGGTCCCGGCCGGGACGACCTACCGCGGGGTGTCGTACGCGCCCGCTCGGGAGCCAGTGGTGTTGCGTACCGCGGGGCGGAACTACCCCGCGACCGTCCGTGAGCAGTATCTCGGACTGCCGGACGACCCGGACACGGAGCGAGTCGCGAGGTTCACCGACAACTTGACCAGCGACGCGAGCACGCCGTACACGACAGCAGTCAGGATCGAGGAGTGGTTAGAGACGAACAAGGAGTACTCGTTGTCGGCGACCCACGACCCAGCAGACGGGACCGTCGCCTCACAGTTCGTCTTCGAGATGTCGACGGGCTACTGCGAGTACTTCGCGGCGACGATGACGGCGATGCTCCGGACACAGGACATCCCCGCGCGGTACGTCGTCGGCTACTCGACCGGGCAACAGACCGCGCCGGGGGAGTACACCGTCCGGGCGATGAACGCCCACGCCTGGGTGGAGGTGTACTTCCCAGACGTGGGGTGGGTGCGGTTCGACCCGACACCGGGGAGCAGTCGACTCACGACGGAACAACGCGCGTTCGCCGACGGGACCGATCAGTCGACGGCGGCGTACAACCCGGACGAGAGCGGGAGTCCCGGCGAGTCGTTCACGCCAGCCCAGACACCCGCGGGTGGTGACCAGACCGTCGACGGAGCGACCGCCGAAGCGGACGGCCAGCGCGCGAACGCCACCGGACAGACCGCGGACGGCACTGGCGTCACGAGTGGGACTGCGACCAACGAGAGCGGGACTGTGACCGGAGGAAAGAGGACCGCGACCGGTGAGGACAGCGAGAGCGGAACCACGGACAGTGGACGCGAGACGGGGACCCCACCGACCGGCGAGGACACGACGACAGTTACCGAACGGGTCACCGGGACACCAGCCGGTGACGTGACCGCGACGGGTGACCGCACGAACACCGGCGGGACTACGACTGGAGGCGAGGAGACGACCGGAGACGAGACGACAACAGACGACCAGACGACTGAAGACGAGACGACAACAGACAACCAGACGGACGACACGAGAGAGAACAACGAGACGACGGGAGCAGACCCGAGCGGAGAGACGACCACGCGGCCGCCGATACGAGTCGAGTTGAACCGGACGGCAGTACCGGGGGCAACGGTCGCAGTTACGATCACGCGTGACGGTGAGCCGGTCGTGGCGCGAGTGTCGTTCAACGGTGCCCCGATCGGCGTCACGAACGCCTCCGGGGTCGTGGTCGGAGAGGTGCCGTACGCCCGCGAACTGAACGTCACCGTCACGCCACGCACACGCGGAGCGCTCGCCAGCGGAGGTACAACGGCCGTCGCGACCAGCGCCGCCGCTCCGGCAGGCAACGTCACGACTGTCGCGACCAGCGACGCGACTGCCACAACGCCCACGACGAACCCCGCAACCACCGAGAACGACACCGGCTCCAACTCGACGACGTACACGCTCGACACACGCGCGTCGGTGTCGGTCGTCGGCAGCGTACGGAGCGGTCGAGAAGTGACGGTCGTCGCGACGGTGTCGGACGTGCCGGTGCGCGGTGGTGCGGTGTTACTCGGTGGGAGTCGCGTCGCCCGGACGGACCGCCTAGGACGTGCGACGGTGCGGCTCCCGACGGAGCCGGGGACGTACACGCTCGGGGTCCAGCGCGGACCGGTCGCGGGCAATCGGAGTGTGACGATCCACCGACTGAACCTGACCAGCGAAGTGGAGTGGCCGATCGCGGTGCCGTTCGCTCCGGTGACGGTGACGGCGACACTCGACGGCGACACAGTCGACGGTGCGACGGTGCGGCGCGGTGGGGCGGTTGTCGGTGAGACCGGTCCCAGCGGGCGGGTGACCGCGACACTGCCGGCGCGTGACCGGTCGACGTTCGTCGCACGGGCAGGTGGCCAACGAGCGACGACGGCCGTCACCGGTGTTCTCCGGACGACCGCGGTCCTCGTCATCGGGGTGACCACACTGGTCGGTGTTGTTGCAGTCGCGGCACGACGCGTCGGT
>JAHENP010000296.1 GCA_018609965.1 Haloferacaceae archaeon | reverse complement strand
GAGGGGGAGGCGCCAAGCGAGGCGCAGGAGACCCCCGGCGGGGGCGGTGGGGGCCGTCCGACTGGGGAGATGACCGACGACGAACTCCAGGACGTACTCCAGGAGCTACAGACCAACATCACCGTCGTCGGCTGTGGCGGCGCCGGCGGGAACACGGTCGACCGGATGGCCACCGAGGGGATTCACGGCGCGAAGCTCGTCGCGGCCAACACTGACGTCCAACACCTGGTCAACATCGAGGCGGACACGAAGATCCTGATGGGCAAAGAGAAGACGCAGGGCCGTGGCGCCGGCTCGCTCCCGCAGGTCGGTGAGGAGGCCGCCATCGAGTCACAAGAGGAGATCCACAACTCCATCGCCGGCTCCGACATGGTGTTCGTCACTGCCGGGCTGGGCGGCGGCACCGGCACCGGCTCCGCGCCGGTCGTCGCGAAGGCCGCCCGCGAGATCGGCGCGCTCACGATCGCTATCGTCACCACCCCGTTCACCGCCGAAGGCGAGGTGCGGCGGACCAACGCCGAGGCCGGGCTCGAACGCCTCCGGGATGTCGCCGACACCGTGATCGTCGTCCCCAACGACCGCCTGCTCGACGCCGTCGGCAAGCTCCCGGTCCGACAGGCGTTCAAAGTGTCCGACGAGGTGTTGATGCGCTCGGTCAAAGGGATCACCGAACTGATCACCAAGCCCGGGCTCGTCAACCTCGACTTCGCCGACGTGCGGACGGTCATGGAGAAGGGTGGTGTCGCCATGATCGGGCTCGGCGAGGCCGACAACGACACCAAGGCCAGCGATTCCGTCCAGTCGGCGCTGCGGTCACCGTTGTTGGATGTCGACATCTCCGGCGCTAACTCCGCGCTCGTCAACGTCACCGGCGGCTCCGACATGTCGATCGAGGAGGCGGAGGGTGTCGTCGAGGAGATCTACGACCGGATCGACCCGGACGCCCGCATCATCTGGGGCACCTCCATCGACGAGGAACTGGAGGGCCAGATGCGGACGATGATCGTCGTCACCGGCGTCGAGTCGCCGCAGATCTACGGCCGTAACGAGACCACACAGGAACAAGCGGAGGAACGCGTCCGCGACATCGACTACGTCGAGTGAACTGACTGCTCGACGATCGAGTCCACGAGAACGTCTGCTGGCACCGCGGGCGGTCTACACCGGCGCGCCGCCCTGCCAGCCGGCGTACTCTAGCAGTTCTCCCGTCCGGTCTGCGTCTGCCAGGAACACCTCCGTCCGCCCCGGCACCTCGAATTTCATATCCTCCGGCACCGTCTCCGCGGGGACGGTGAGCGTCCCCGACGGGAGATCGTCGTCGCCGACGACCGGAAAGTGCTGTGTGCCGAGCTTCATCACCAACGGCGAGTCGAGCCGAGTGAGCCCCGACTCGTCGCCGAACAACTGCTCGTTCACCCGCTCGTGGTCCGCCCGCCTGATGGCGGCGGTGTCCGTCTCTCTCGGCTGGACGTACAACTCCCCCAAGTAGTAGCCGGTGGAGAACTGTTCGAACATCGTTCCACCCTACTGCAGTCGGGGGAGTGTGTTAAGCTTTACCATGGGTGTTTATCACACGCAACGCCGGGCGGCGCCGACAGTATCGAACGTGAAATTGGGCTGTCATGTCGACGGGTCACGGAGCCCGGTCGTCACTCCAACAGGTCGGTCGTCTCGCCGACGACCTGGACCATCGTCTCCGTGTCGGCGAACGCCGCGGCGTCCTCCTCCATCGCTGCCGCCGCCTCTGTCGCCATCGCCTCACTCATCGCCGCCCCGTTCGGGAACCGGAGTCTGGCGATTCCGTCGTACGGCGACCGCTCGGGGTCCGCCGGGAACGTTACCTCGTAGCCAACGAGGTTCGGGAGTTCGCGAACGAGCGGGGCGTGGTTCGCGTGGTAGTAGTCGCGCAGTTCTTCGGTCGTGAGGTCGTCGCGTTTCTGGAAGGCGACTGTGAGTTCGCGCACAATACGCTGTTTACTCTACCTCCCCCGATAGTCTCTCTGACACAGTCTTTTCGGCAATATGTTTAAGATGTGATGAAGTCTGTTCTGATTGTGATTGAGCACACGCTGAGAGGTGTAGATGAGAGGTCACACAAGGGTATAGTCTACCCCTTGTCCCCACCGCTCTTTTTATGACTGGGGAAGGGTCCAACCCGAGTGAGGAGCAAAGAGCTATCTTTGATTTTGTACGAAGCGCAGCCTGTAACCGTCTTGATCAGTTTGGTACTTGGCCTGCGAACCTATTTAAGCTTGAGCTTGAGCAACATGGAATCTACCAGAACTTCTCTGGCCGAATTCTAGCTGAGCTTCAACAGCGGAAGATTGTTGACCGTGGTATGTTTGGTGACTACCCATACATAGTTCCATTTGGAAAAGATGAACCACCAGATTCGGAAGTGCGTGAGCATACGGAAGATTTCTATGCGTTCATTAGATCTGAATCGACTTCCTCGTTTGCTGAACTCTGCGTCTACGCAACACTGTGCGACCGACTTGATACGCTCGGTGACAACTCTGACTTTTGAGGTGTTTCCAAAAGGGGAGTATCCGTACAAAATCCGGGAACACGATGATGAAGTTGACGCACTGTTTTCAATTCCGTATGAGTACTTTCCAGTAGAGGTGTACAACGGAACTGGTCTCGTTGATCAGGAGCTACACAACAAAGCATCACAAATAGAGAAGAACTCCACTCGGAGTCCGTCCGATGTTAATCCGATCCTCGTATCTCGTCTCGCCGCTTCAAACTTCCGCTCGTTCACTCGTCGTCAGAACGGTGTCGTTGCCGACACGGGCGTGATTATCGGCTGTCAGGAGAGCGTTCCTGACCTTGGCTCCTCAATCGAGTTTTTGAATCTTGATTCTCTTGTCGAACTTGTTCCACCGATTCAGAGTGATGATGGTCGTAAGATAACTGGCTCTGTGTACGATGATCTAGTTACTTCAGAACCAAGAGCTGTGCATCCACAAAATATGTCCTCTGCTGCCCAGCCACTCCCCGATGTGTTCTGTGACGTTCTCGCTGGCCTCCTCAATCTCGTCTTCGTAAACTCGTTTTACCGTCGAGCGGAGACACCAACTCAACGTGAGGCTGCGCTCGTGTTGCAGAACTGCTTCCATCCGTTGATGCGTCAGGGTGGTGGGTTTGACACTGATGAACTGGTCGAAATTGGGTGGACTCGGCTTGAGGACAAATATCGACAAATCGAGAAAGCCAGACCACGAGAGAGTCAAATCCGATCGACAACGAAGGATTACATCACCGATCTTCTTGATGTCGGGATTATACAGCGTAGATCCAACGGACTGTACGCCCGGTCGTGCACCCATCCACACGCCTCACTCCAGTTCCCTGAAGGATTCAACCGTGAGTCGTAGTCTCGGGTCCCCCAGCTACCATCTCCGTCCGACAGCCTCACCCTGCCCCCACCCCACCAACTCGTGTGACAGAGTTCCACCGATTCGGACTCGGCACCTACGAACTGGACGGCCAGCAGTGCGTCGACAGCGTCGCAACCGCACTCGACGCCGGCTACCGCCACCTCGACACCGCACAGGGGTACGACAACGAGACGGAGGTCGCCGCCGGGATCGACCAGTCGTCTGTCGCCCGTGAGGACGTGTTCGTCGCGACGAAGCTGTCGACCGACAACCTGTCGTACGACGACGCCGTCGAGACGGCCCGCGCCTCGGCCGACCGTCTCGGCGTCGAGACGATCGATCTGTTGTACGTCCACTGGCCGATCGACAGCTACGACGCCCCCGAGACCTGCCGGGCGCTCGACGATCTCCGCGCGGAGGGGACGATCCGCCACGTCGGCGTGTCGAACTTCCGGCCGGACCAACTCGACACCGCCCGCAAACAGCTGTCGTCGCCGATCTTCGCCCACCAGGTGGAGTGTCATCCGTTGCTCCCGCAGCCGGAACTGCGGCGGTACGCCCGCGACCACGACCACTGGCTCGTCGCGTACTCACCCATCGCGCGGAACCGTGTCGCGGACGTGCCGGCAGTCAGAGAGATCGGGGACGACCACGACGCCACGCCGGCACAGGTCGCGTTGACGTGGCTGTTGTCGAAAGATCACGTCGCGGCCATCCCGAAGGCGACGGGCGAGCGCCACCTCCGGGAGAACCTCGCCGCGACCGACCTGACGCTGTCGGCGGCGGCGCTCGAACGACTCGACGGGATCGACCGACGCGACCGGATCGTCGACTTCGACCGGGCGCCGTGGAACGCCGCCGACTGACCCGCCCGCCGTCGGGCGGATTCCGCCGAACGGACCTTCGTCAGGCTTTTGCCCGGGCGAAGCCGAGGCGAGCGTATGAGCGCGGACGCGGACAAGTACCCCGGTGACTCCGGTCGTCGCCGGTTCGTCAAAGGTGTCGTCGGCGGCGCGACGCTGGCGGGGGTCGGCGCGACCGGCTCCGCCGCGATCAACAGCGTGACCTCCTCGTCGGGCGCCGGCGGCGGCGCGACACAGGCGATGGTGATCGAGAACACCGCCGGGCCGGCCCCGCGTGGGATGCCACAGATCCCCATCGAGATCGACGGCGGCGAACTCAAAGGGCTCTGGCCGGAGGTCGTCGAGGAGACCAACGCCGGCGTCACCTACGAGATCGCCAAGACCGACATCGGCGGGATGACCTACTCCTCGGAGTGGTTCCACTTCTGTGGGCTGGAGACGTACGACGCGATCCAACCGAGCTTCGAACCGGCCGAGGGGAACTACCTCGTCGCCGGGTCGAACCCGACCTACGACTGGCAGTCCGACATGGGCGAGGCCGACCGACTCACCGTCGACATGTTCGACGACTACGAGTCGTGGGGCAACGACATCGGCGTCGCCGGACTCGGCAAACCCGCAAGCGCCAACTGGCGGTCGTTGGAGACCGAAAACAGCCTCGTCGTGAACGTCATCCGGTCGCCGGTCGTCGAGGATCTCGTCGAGAACGGCCGCGCGGAAGGGGCCGACGGGGAGACGTACGAGGTCGACGACCCGACACAGACCTGGCTCGAAGCGACCGCCCCCCAGGGGTTCGTCGCCTGGCTCAACAAGTGTACCCACTTCTGTTGTGTCCCCAAGTACAAAGGGTTGGACGGCGCGGCGAAGTTCGACGCCGCAAACGAGGTGTACTGTCCGTGTCACCAGTCCGTCTACGAGCCGTTCAGCATCGTGCCGAGCCTGTTCACCGCACGCCCGCGACCAACAGACTGACCGTTTTTACTACCCGAAAACGGCGGCTCCGTCGCCCGACGGCGACGCCACTCAGACGACACCACCACCCAGCCCACGGACACACCGACCACCCGTTTTTCACGACCGGCACCCGAACGTCCGAGCGTGACAGACACCGACGACACCGACGAGGCGTTCGAGCGTGAACTGGCGAAAGCACGCGAGCTGCTCGCCGCCGACAACGTGTCGGCGTTCAATGTCAACGTCGTCCACGACGACCGGGTCGACACCGCCGTCGCCCAGCGGTCGGCAGACGACCGCGACGAGGAGCTGCAGGCACTGACGCTCCTGGCGACCCACCTCCGAGTCGTCGCCAGCGCGGCCGACGCCGAACACGACGCCGTCGCCGCCAACGCCGCCCAGATCGCGAGCCAACTCGAAGAAGACCGACCGCTCTCCCCGCCCGACGACGCCGACGAGGGGTGACACCCCCACTCGACGGTGGCGTCTCGCCGGGCGGGCGGACGGTTTCAGTGCGTCTCGTCTCGAAGTTGATAACCAGACGCGAACATTGATGTAGAAGGACAGAAGTATCACGTCTATGACAGACGCCGCAGACGACATCGACGGGCTGGTCGAGCTGTGTCTCGCAACCGGTCACCTCGGTCAGGCGGACGCGGCGGCGGTACGGCGTCACCTCGCGGCCGGCGACACCGTCGCCGCCAGTGTCGCACTGGAGGAGGCAATCGACCCGTACGCGGACGGTGACGAGCCGCGGGTGGCCGTCCCGACAGTCGGCGCAGTCGACGGCTGAGCACAGTGAGGGTTGTCGTCACCGGCCGGACACGTCCGGCGTCACCGACAGCCGAGTGACGACGGCGACACCGAGCGCCGCCAGCCACGGCCGAGAGCCGAACACGCCCCAGCTTTTTTGCTCGCGACCGCGTAGCGAGGGGCATGAGCGACGACCCCGGGGACCGTCCGGTGTTGAACCCCGAGGAGTTCGACATCGCGGACGACGAGCGGGTCGCGGAGATCGGGGACGACCGGTACGTCGTCTCCGCGTCGGGCGACCCGCCGGACACCGGCGGGCGCGACCGCGGGGCGGGGGAACGGCGCGACCAGCCGCGTGGTGGCGGTGAACAACCGCGCGGCGACGAGCGACGCGAGGTTCGGAGTCCGGATACGGACGGCGGGACAGCGGCACGCGGCACGGACCCACAGCTGCCGGAGGGTGGTGGTCGTGCCCCCGGCGGTGGGGAGTCGCCCACACGCGGCGGGGGGGAGCCAGCCGCGCGTGGTGGCGGGAGAGAGCCGACCGCACGCGACAGCCAGGAGCCGCCACCAGAGAGCCCACGCGAAGGCGGTGCCCCGTCGGGTCGACAGGGACGAACCGGCGGTGGGTCGACACCACGCGGGCGACAGCAGCGAGACGCCGGCCGCGCCGGCGGCCGCCAGGGTGGTGGGTCGGCACCGCCGCGAGGCGCGTCCCGTGGCGGCGAGACCCCCGCGGATCTCGGCGTCGGCGAGGGGCGTGCCGGCGCACGCGACCCGCCCGCTCGGGAACGAGCAAGCGGGAGCGAAAGCGTGCCGCGGGGGGCGCCACGCGACGGGCTCGACTCCGCGGCGGTGCGGCGACACCTCGCGCGATCGTTGTCCGAGCCGGATTTCGACTACGGGTTCGACGCGACGCTGACGGCCGACGGGGAGACGAGCCGCCACCGGATGGTGTCGGATGATCTCCCGACCACCTTCGAGACGCTCGTCACCTGGTTCGCACAGTCCGTCGGTGGCGACACGTCACCGGAACGCGCGTTGGGGCTGTTGTTGACGAAATCGGACGCGAGCGTCGAACTCCCACCGGATCTGATCCGGAAGGCGGCCGTCGAACACGGGTTGTCGGCCGACGACTCCATCGGCGACCTCCTCAGAGCCGCCAAAGAAGAGGGGTCGATCACGATGGAGTGACCGTCAGGCGGGAGTCGTTCTCACTGGTGATACCCCAGGGGGAGTGTTTTTACGTTTCCGGGAAGTTCACTTCCGCATGGCGACTCGGGTACTCATTGCCGACGACTCGGAGTTCATGCGGAATCTCCTGCGGGAGATCCTCGAAGAGGAGTTCGAGATCGTCGGCGAGGCCGAGAACGGGGTCGAGGCGGTGGACATGTACAACGACCACGATCCCGATCTCGTGATGATGGACATCGTGATGCCGATCCGCAACGGGATCGAGGCGACCGAGGAGATCATGGAAGAGAGCCCGAACGCGACGGTGATCATGTGTACCTCCGTCGGCCAGGAGGAGAAGATGAAGGAAGCGATCAAGGCCGGTGCAGAGGGGTACATCACGAAGCCGTTCCAGAAGCCGAACGTCCTCGAAGCAATCAACGACGCGGTGCCCGCGTAACCGGATGTACGTCGACATCCAGTCGTTAGAGACGTTCAGCCGCCTCGCGGCGGAAGGCGCCAGCACCGCGGCAGACTCACTCGGACAGTTGACCGGCACCGATGTCTACGTCGAGGTGACGGACGTGACGCTGATGGCCGCCGGCGACCTGCGGGAGACGTTCGCCGGCCGGGAGTTCGTCGGCGTCGAAGTCGGCTTGGAGGGTGGGATCGTCGGCCAGACCGTGATGGCGTTCGAACGGGACGCCGCGGAGGTGTTGTTGGAGAAGTTGATGCCGGGTAGCGGGTCCGTCGACGACGAGTCGTTCGCCCGCAGCGGCGTCCAGGAGGCCGGCAACATCATGACCAGCGGGTTCATCGACGGCTGGGCCGACCACCTCGGCGTCGGGATCGACATGACGCCGCCGAGCTACGTCCGGGCGACTGGAACGGACATCCTCCCGGGAAACGCGTTCGACAACGACCGGGCCGGCGTGTTCATGTTCGAGTCACGCATTCGGTCGCTGAACAACAAGTTGGAGTTCACGATCTACATGCTCCCGGAGTACGCCGGCTTCACCGACATGCTCCAACGGACCGAGGGCGGCTCCAGTCCCGCGATCCCAGTCGAAAAGCTCCCGGAGTTCAACCAGATGACGAAACAAGGGGCCACCAGCGCCGCCGACAACATCACCATGATGACCGGGACGGAGACGGACGTGGAGGTGTCACGGCTCCGATTCGTCCCGATTCAGGACGTTCCCTCGGAGGTGGGTGACACGACCGTCGCGGGGACGATCTTCGAGCTTCACGGCCGTCCCAGTGGCTACCTCGCGATCCTGTTCGACGAGGCGTCTGCCGAGGAGGTCGCACAGGGGATGATCCCCACGGAGACGGAGCCGGGGATCGGCGAGATGGAGCGTGGCGCGCTCCGCGAGTTGGGGAACATCATGACCAGCGGGTTCATCGACGGCTGGGCGAACGTGTTGGAGACGAGTATCGAACACACGCCCCCGCAGTTCATCCACGACATGGGGTCGGCCGTGATGGACCCGTTGGTCTCCCGGCTCGGCCGGACACAGGAACACGCCTTCATCATCGACTCCACCGTGCGGACGCCAGACGACGACGTTCGGTGTGACATCTACGCGCTGCCGGACCAACACGAGTTGGCGGCGGCGCTCGATCAGATCGACGACGGGGTCTCCGTCGGCGGGCGCTGACAGCCAGATGGCGCCTTCCGACTCGGGGCTGGGCGGGCGCACGGGTGGTGGGTTCGGGAACGAGAAGGAACGGGTCAAGGTCGGGGTCTCCGACGCCGAGGTGACGACCCGGGACGTGACGCTCGTCACCAGCGGGTTGGGGTCGTGTCTCGGTGTCGCCTTGTACGACCCACACAGCGGTATCGGTGGGTTGTTGCACGCGATGTTGCCGGAGTCGGCCGACCATCCTGGGCCGCCGGAGAAGTTCGTCGTCGACGGGATCGACCAGATGATCGACGATCTCGACCGGGCGGGCGCCGCCCGACGGTCGATCCAGGCGAAGCTGGCCGGCGCAAGTTCGATGTTGGATCTGGAGACGGAGAGCGCGTCGGTCGGCGAGCAGAACGTCGACGCCGCACACCGCGCACTGGAGGCGCGGAACGTCCCGATCAAGAACGCCGACACCGGCGGGAGCAACGGCCGGTCGATCCGGTTCGAGCCGGCCGAGGGGAAGCTGTTCGTCTCCAGTGCCGACGGCGACCGTCGCGTGCTCTGAGCCGTCCAACGACGGCCCTCGCGTGTCCCGAGTCACGCTACACTGCCGTCTCACTGCGACACACCCCGACAGGCTCGTTGTTCTCGCCGAACGTTCTTGTCTCGTCGATCCCACGACCGGGCGTGGCTGACACTGTCCTCATCGCCGGCGTTGGGGAACAGCTCGGCACCGGACTGGCTCGTGTGTTCGCCGGCACCGGCCCGGCCCGGTCGGCCGGAGGTGCCGACACGGAGTCGTCCGCGACAGACAACGACCACACGGCGGAGACAGATGACCGATCAGCCGAGGCGGGCGACCGCGTCGCACTGCTCGCCCGCTCGGCGTCGACAGTCGAGTCGGTGGCCGCAGAGATCGAGGCCGACGGCGGGACAGCGACGGCCGTCACCGCCGACCTCACCGATCGCGAGCGCGTCGCCGACGCCGTCAAGACCGTTCGCGACCGGTTCGGGTCGATCGACGTGGTGGTCCACAACGCGAGCGCGACCGGGGGTGAACTCGACGAGGCGTCGTCGTTCGCCCGCCCGGTTCGGACCCGGATCGAGGGTGGGGGCAACCTCGCGGCGACAGTCCTACCGGCGATGCGGGACCGGGGTGACGGCTGTCTGTTGTTCGCCGGGACGACGTACGCACACGACGGGAGCGACCGACTCCCGGGGTGGGGGGCGGCCGCGTTCGGCACGCGGGGGCTCGCGCGGTCGCTCGCCCGTCGCGCCGGTCCGGACGGGGTCCACGTCTGCTACGTCGCCGTCGGCGGCACGATCCCACCCGCGG
>JAHENP010000295.1 GCA_018609965.1 Haloferacaceae archaeon | reverse complement strand
TCGTCGGCACCGCCGCCAGATAGTACCGCCGCTCGTTCGGGTACAGCCCCGGCCGCATAAACCGGTACGTCTGGTAGACGAACACCGGCAGCGCGGCGACAACACCCGCCAGCCCCGCAACCTTCAGCTTCGTCAACAACAGTTCGAGCGGGCCGTAGACGTACGGCCGGTAGTTGTCGAAGCCGACGTGTGAGTCCCACAGAAACGTGATCAACGTTTCCGTGTTCGGCACGCTCGCCAGGTAGTTGCCGGCGAGCAACAACCCGAACGTCACCGCACCGCCGACGGCAAAGACGACGCCCAGCCGCCGCATCATCTCCTCGATGTGCTCCGTCAGCGGCATCTCCTCGTCGGAGTCCGGCGCCTCGCCGAGCAACCCTCCCTCGTCGTCCTCTACGGTCGTTCCGGTTCCAGTGCCGACACCCGCGCTCGCACCACCGCCACCGCCACCGGCGCCGGCTGGGCTGGCACCCGGCGGCGACATCTCCCCGTCCACATGCTGTGGCGGGCGGTCGACGAGCGCCTCGCTGGCCAACGGCGCGTCGGAGTCGTGTTCCCCGCCGTCGAGTTCGGCGGTGTTGTCGCCGGCGACGTGGCTCGTCGGTGTGTCCTCCTCGTTGCCTGCCCCGGAGCCGTCTTCTCCCTTCGCTCCGGTGTCGTCTCTCTCCGCTTTTCCGGTGTCGGCCGCCTTTTCTCGTCGGTCGTCCACCCCGTCGGGCAGTCGGTCGTCGACGACACCGGCCACGTCTCGGTCTGGCTCCGTCTCCCGTGTCGGCCTGTCGTACTCGCGGGGCGGACCGCGGTCGTCTGACGACTCGGAGTCAGCCGACGCGTCGCTGCCGTCACCCGACACGCCGTCCGCCTCGTCCGTGTGGCTCGTTCCAGCGGCGTCGTCGATGCGTTTCTCGCCGTCGACGATGCGGAACTCCCCGTCGGTGTTCGGCGCTCGTGCGTCGTCGTCCGGGACCCGAGAGAACCCACCGCCGGAGTTGGTGTCGTCTGGTTCGCCCGGATCGGGCGCCGACTCCTGGCCGTCCGGCGCAGAGTCGGCCGTGTCGTCTGGCCGCCCGTCGCTGCCGTCCGAGCCGTCGGTCATACCGTGGCCTACATCCCCGGTGGATTATAGGCCTTTTCCGATCAACCCGGCGCGAAACGACGACGACGGCGAATGCACGCGCCCAACAGCAGAAGGTTGATAACGACCACTCGGCTCCGTTCCCGTATGTCGAGTGCCCTCGACGAGGACACCCGAGCAACACTCTCACAGGGACGAGAGACGCTCGGCGCGATGCTCCGGTCCGCACAGAAGGACCTCCAGAAAGTGTTTATCGTCTTCGTCGTCGGCTTCATGGGGACGTTCTACGCGCTCCGACTGTACATCTGGGACTACCTCAAGGCAGTCACCCGCGCACGGCTGAGCGAACAGGCGGCCGGCGACGTTGAGATCATCGCGCAGACGCCGTTCGACGTGCTCCTGTTGCAGGCGAAGATCGGCCTGATCGTCGGGATCGTCGTCGCCATCCCGCCGTTGTTGTACTTCTCTCGGGACGCGCTCCGCGTCCGTGGGATGTGGCCAGACGCGCCGGTCGCACGGTGGAAGCTCGCCGCAATCGGGTTGTTGGCGGCCGTGTTGTTCGGCGGCGGTGTGGTGTACGGCTACAGCGTCTTCTTCCCGTTCATGTTCCAGTTCCTCGCCAACAACGCGTTGTCGGCGGGCATCCAGCCAACCTACTCTATCGTCAAGTGGGCGCAGTTCATCGCGTTGCTCACCTTCTCGTTCGGCTTCGCCGCACAGATGCCGTTGGCCGTGACCGCGCTGTCGTACGCCGAGATTGTTCCCTACGAGACGTTCCGGGAGAAGTGGCGCTACGCGGTCGCCGGGATCTTCGTGTTCGGCGCGTTCTTCTCCCCGCCGGACCCGTTCACGCAGGTGATGTGGGCGATCCCGCTGATCTTCCTCTACGGGGTGTCGTTGTACCTCGCCCGCGTCGTCGTCACCGCACGCCGGGGTGGGGAGGCGATCGACGTGACGGCGGCCGTCCGTGACGGCTGGAACCGGATCGCGGCCGCCGCGGTGGTCGGCGGCGGCGGCACGTACCTCTTTTTCGCTCGTGGGCCCGCCACCGCGGTGAACAACGCGCTCGCGGACACGAGCACCAGTGCCCAACTGCCGGCGTTCGAGGGCCCGGCGTTGCTCGCTGTCACCGCCACCGTCGGGTTGTTCGCCGGTGCCGTCGCGCTCGCGGGTGTCGTCTACGCGGCGTTGGAGGCGGCGGTCGACGAGACCGGTGAGTTCGGTGACCCCGAGGCGATCGACCTCGCGGATCTCGACGAGGCGGGCGTCCGTGCGGCGCCCGACGAGGCGTTCGCGGCGCTCTCCGAGGATGAGGCGCTCGCGGCCGCCCAACAGGCCATCGAGTCAGACCAGAAACCAAAGGCGCGTGCGATTCTCGACCGCCACGACGAGGTGGCCGACGAGGAAGACGACGAAACGACAGACGCGGACAGTACGTCTGCCGACGCGGCCGACGACACCCACTCGTCGCACGCACGCGATCTGTTCGCCCCGGAGGTCGGCGTCGTCGGCGCACTCGGTCGTGGCGCGGGGTTCGTCGACTGGCGCGGCCGTGTGCGGGCGCTGTGGAACGTCCTCTTGGGCGTCGCGGTCGCCGTCTTCGGTGTCGGCTACGCGTTGGTCGAACGCCCGGCGCTCTCGGGTGAGGTGTTGGCGGTTGTCGGCCTCACGCGGCCGGACCTCCCCGGGATGCTGGGGCTGTCGCCACAGGGGACGCTGGTCGCGTTCGCGGGGCTGGGTGCGGTGGTCGCGTTCGTCTTCGGTGGTGTGATCGCCGTCTCGGCGGCGTACCTCGCCGGCACGGACCCGACGGCCGTCGACGTGCCGGCGTTGTCGACGGCTCAACTCCGGCGGGCGCCGCCGGCGACGTTCGCGTCGTTGTCGGACCGCCGGATCAGCTATCTCGCCGACCAGGTCGCAGAGACAGAGCCCGAACGCGCCCGGGTGTTGTTGGACCGGTACGACGCGGTCGAGACGGCCGACGCCGCGACCCCGGACGCGCCTGACGCCGCCTCGGTTCCGGGTGTGTCCGAGGACGCCGGCGACCGTGTCTCCCGGGCGGGCGGGGCGTTCCTCGACGACTTCACCGACGACGACGGCGACGACATCGGCGGCTACTACGAGGACCTCACGTTCGTCCTCGACTCGATGCGGGGTGGGTTGTTCCGGATCGTCGCCGTCTTCGGTCTCGTGTTGGCGGGGGTGTTCGCCTGGCTCTACTCCGGTGGGATCGGTGAACTCCGGCAGGACTTCGTCGCCCGGCTCCCAGCGGACGTAGTCGGCCCCAACGCAGAAAACTTCGGCGTGATCGTGCTCCACCCGGTGGAGGCGCTGATCTTCGAGGTGAAGTTCTCGACACTGATCGCCGTCGCCGCCGCCGTCCCGGTGGCCGCCTACTACGCCTGGCCCGCGTTGCGCGACCGCGGGTTCGTCCGCGGCCGCCGACAGGTGATCTTCGGGTGGGTTGCGGCCTTACTCGTCGGGCTCGCCGGCGGGTTCGTGCTCGGCTACACGACGATCGCGCCGACGATCATCTCCTGGCTCGTCGCCGACACGCTGTCGGCCAACATGGTCGTCAGCTACCGGATCAGCGACTTCTTCTGGCTGATCTTCTTTACCACCGCCGGGATCGGTATCCTCGCGGACGTGCCCGTGTTGATGGTGTTGCTCAACACGGTCGGGATCTCGTATCAGGCGATGCGGGGCCGGTGGCGGGAGGTCACCATCGGGCTGCTCGTCGTGGCGGCGTTGTTCACCCCCGCGGACATCATCACGATGTTCCTCGTGACGGTGCCGTTGATGACCGCCTACGGAATTGGACTGCTCGCGCTGTACTTCCTCACGGCCGGCGGCCGGCGCAACCTCGCGAAACCGACGCTCGGCGGTGACGACGACGTGACCGTCGAGGGGTGACCGACGACGGCTCACTGCTGCTCGGACTTGCTGTCCTCGTCGGACTCGCTGGCCTTCTCGAACTCGTTGCCCTCACCGTTCTCGCGTGCCACCGGTGGTCGCCTGATCTCGTTGTCCTCCTCGGCCGGGTCGCGGAGGTGTGCGAGATCCGGTCGGTCGAACTGTCTCGCCTGCGCGTGTGCGATCTGCGACTCGATCAGCGCGTTCACCTGCCGACCCCACTCCTCGTCAGAGTGGGTGCGCACATACTCCGCCCACGCCTCGATCTGTCGACGACGGTCATCCCGGTCGCGTCCGATCTCACCGTCTAGTGGTGTGGTGGCTCCCGCCGAGTCAGTCTGTTCTGAGTCTGGCATACTGATCTTCGACGCCGAGGCGTCTGACGTACGTTTCGAGTGCTTCCGTCGAGAGGTTTTCGCCGAGCGTGTGATAGAGGTGTCGCGCGTCCTCCGTGTCACGCTGTGCAGACATCCCGAGTTTGTAGGCAATCTGTAGCTCTGGCTGCACGATCGTGAGTGTCTGATCCCCGAAACTAACCGTGGTTGTCTCCGACAGAGACAGGCGATCGTAGTCGTCGCCGACGACTTTCACCTCGACGTTGGGAACCCTGTCGCCCTTCTCCGCGACCCGGACGGGGAGGTTGTCACTGAGTGTTACGTACAGTTCCGAGAGCGGCATCGCACAGCCCCAGTACCCTGCTTCCCTGAGATCGTCTGCGACGGCTGCGGCCGTCGCCTCGTCCGGCTGCTGAATCAGTACATCGACATCCTCTGTCGCTCGTGACCGCCCCAAGAGAACTGCAACGTACCCGCTCACGACGACGTAGTCGAGTTCGTGACGTTCGAACACCGTTGCAACTCCGAGGATCAACTCGTCGACTGTGCATGGTTCCTTCTCGACGACGATCTGGTTCTCCTCGAAGTTCACACCCACACTCTGAGGCTCACCCCACGAGAACGTTGCGCCACCCCCAGAGATATTACCCAGAGGCTCGCCAGATACGACC
>JAHENP010000294.1 GCA_018609965.1 Haloferacaceae archaeon | reverse complement strand
TGGCCCTGCCAGGAGTCTGGTCATGCGACCAGGCTGCGAACCTGAAACTCCCACCCAAGCGGTGCCGTGCCGTGGGAATCCCACCCGACGGGGTGGGAGGAGGTCAATCCGAACGGTACGTGACCACGTCGAACCCCTCGTGTTCCGCGCGGTCAGTCTCTGCCCACCGGTCGCGGTCCCACGGCGGGAAGCGGGTGTCTCCCTCGTGGCGGTCGTGAACCTCCGAGCGGAGCATCGTGTCCGCGACCGGGAGACACTGCTCGTAGACGGTCGCGCCGCCGGCGACGAAGATCCGGCCGTCGGCGCTGGGTGCGTCGTCCGCCGCGCGCAACGCCGCCGGAACGGAGTCGACGACCAGAGCGTCCGCCGCTAGATCCGGCTCCCCCCGGGAGAGCACCACGTTCGTCCGGTTCGGCAGGGGCCCACCCACCTGCGCCGCGATGGACTCGTACGTCCGGCGACCGAGCATGACCGGGTTCCCCGTCGTCGTCCGCTCGAAGTGAGCCATATCCTCCGGGAGGTCCCACGGAATCCCGCCGTCGGCACCAATCACACCCGCGGGATCGACGGCGACGATCAACACCACTTCCCTGTCGAGGTCGACTGCTCCGAGCAGGTCGCCGTGCTGGGCAGGATCGACGCCCTCGCTCGGGTTGCCTCCGCTCTCGTCTCCCCTGTCGGAGTGTGAGCGTTCGGTCACGCGCGATCACTCCGCAACCGCGAACTCGATCCCCGGCGCGGGGTCGTAGCCGGACAGTTCGATACCGGCGGCGGTCAACTCGTCGAGTGGCACGTCCGCGACATCGACCGTCGGCCGCCCGCGTGGCTCCCGGCTCAGCTGCCGGAGCAACCCTGGTACGTGGTCGGCGCGTTCGTCACCCGCCGACTCGTCGGGTGCGGCCGTCTCCACCCACTCCGCGACCGCCCGAAACTCCTCGCGATCGGTCACGTCTGCGAGCCGCGACTGGAGTTCCGGGAGCGCGTCGGCGTACCACGCTCCCCGCTCGTCGGTCCCACAGTAGACGTGTGCGTCGACGACGGTGTGTGCGAACTCCCCGGGTTCGAACCCGGTACGCTGTGCGACTGCGGTGAGCAACAACGAGTAGGCGGCGACGTTGAACGGCACGCCCAGCGCCAGATCACCCGAGCGTTGGGTGAGCTGGAGGTTGAGCCGGTCACCCTGGACGTTGAAGACGAACGTGTAGTGACACGGCGGGAGCGTCGACACGGCGGCGTTGGCCGGGTGCCACGCGTTGACGACGATCCGCCGCGACTCGGGCGACTCCCGGAGCGTGTCGAGGACGTACTGGAGCTGGTCGAACGTCCGGCGCGTCTCCCCGTCGGCGGTTGTCTCTTCGGTCACCCACCGGTGGCCGTCCTCTGGCCACGTCTCGCCCGGCAGCGTGTCGGTCCCCTCGGGCACGGGGTAGCGCCGCCAGAACCGGCCGTAAGCGGTGTCGAGTCGCCCCTCGTCGTCGGCCCACGCGTCCCAGATGCTCGTCTCCTCGCGGAGTTCTCGGACGTGTTCGGCCCCGGAGAGATACCAGAGAAACTCGTGGACCAACGAGTGCCACCGGAACCCGGAGAGATCTTTGGTCGTCACCAGCGGGAACCCCTCGGCGAGATCGGCCGTGTACGTCTCCGAGAACCCCGAGATCGTGTCCACGCCCGTCCGGTTCGGCTTGTGTGTCCCGCCGGACAACACCCGTTCGACCGTGTCCAGATACTGTTGCACGACCGACAGGCGGGCAGGACGGAACTTCAATCGTCCGCCATCGGCAGTCGACTGAGGTGCTCTCGACTGCCCAGACGACGACGCACTCTTGCCGGACGCGCCGCAACAACGAGTGTGGAGTCACTGGAGTCGGAACTGGAACGGGCGCGCGCACTTGACGTGGACGACATCGCCGCCTCGATCCGTGAGATCGGCTTCGAGTGTACGCGGTGTGGGGCCTGTTGTAAGGCGGAAGCCGACGACCCGCACACGGCGACGGTGTTCCCCGACGAGGTACGAGAGATTCAGCGTGCCGCGGCCGGGATGGAGGCTCCTGAGACGGCAGGGGACGGGGATACGGCCACAACGGGTGACGAGACGGAACCCAACGCGGAGACGGCCGAATCCTACGACTGGCGGGACGTGGCGCGGCCGATGCCGTACGGGATCAGCGAGGGGCCCGAGGGCCCGACCGGCGAGACGTTCGAGTGGGCGTTGGCGACCGACCACTGTGGCGACTGCACGTTCTACGAGGAGGCTGAGGACGGAACCGGCGCGTGTACCGTCCACGATGACCGGCCGCTCGTCTGTCAGACCTACCCGTTCAGCGTCGCGCTCGGCGGCACCAGCCAGCCGATGGGGGAGGCCGTTGACGACGACGGTGTCGTCCGCGCCCACGAGTGTGAGGGACTGGGCCGCGACATCTCCGAGTCCGAGGCCCGGGAGTTGGCGGCGGCGCTCAAACGCCGGACGGTCCGGGAGATCGAGGAGGCGATTGCGGTTCGTGACGAGTACGAACCGACCGACGCGGACGGCGTGGTGGTCCACGACTCCGAGGGGGCGAAACGACCCGACGGGACGAGAGTCGAGTGACCAGACGGAACGAGAGTCGAGTGACCCGACGAGACGAGAGTCGAGTGACCAGACGGAACGAGAGTCGAGTGACCGAACAGAACCGAACCGGCTAACAGTTCCCACCGACTACCCCCACCGATGCAGTCGCCAGCCGTCGAGCGCGAGCCGCAGTCGTTCGACACGGTGGTCTCCTCGATGTGTACGGAGCCGCACCCGGCGGCCCGCGAGGCCGCAGAGCGGTTCCTCGCCACGAATCCGGGCGATCCGGCGACGTACGAGCGCGTCGCGGAACTCGAACGGACGGTGGTCGCCGACCTCGCGCGCCTCGCTGAGCACCCGGCGTTTGCGGCCGGCAGCGACGGCGATCACGCTACAGCCGACCGCTACGGCTACGTCACCAGCGGGGGAACGGAGGCGAACATTCAGACCGTCCGGGCGGCCCGTGAACGGCACAGACGCGACGGAGACACACACGACCGAGACGGGGCCGGCAGCCACCGAGGCGGCGAGCCGAACGTCGTCGTCCCGGCGTCGGCCCACTTCAGTTTCCAGAAGGCGGCGTCGGTGTTGGATG
>JAHENP010000293.1 GCA_018609965.1 Haloferacaceae archaeon | reverse complement strand
TGTTTAGTATTTGAAACGAACTGGTGTCGGCCGGTGGTGTGCAGGCGGATGGTGCTGGGTGCCGGCGCACGCCGACGACAGTAGTTGACCTGCCGAACACGGGATTGTGCGGAGAACAGAGAAACCGGACGCGACGCCGTCACCACTCGGCTCAGTTAGAGTCGCTCACCTCACCCAAAATCACTCGCCTCACTCGCCTCACTCGCCTCACTCGCCGTCACTCGACTCGCTCGTCTGCCGGTCGATAAACTCGTCGTACGTGTCCTGGTCGACGATCACCACGCTGAAGTACATCTTCGAGTGGCCCTGACCACAGTACTCCGCACAGTACCCCTGGTAGACGCCGGTCTCCAACGGCGTCGTGCGGATCGTGTTGTTCTGGCCAGGGACGGAGTCCTGCTTGAGCCCCATCTCCGGGACGTGGACCGCGTGGATCACGTCCTCGGAGGTGGTGGTGATGTACAACGGCTCGTCGACGGGCGCCACGATCAACGGCCCGGAGAGGTCGTTCTCCGCGACCACGTCCAGCTCCACGTCACGCGCCGACAGCCGGGAGACGTTCTGTTCGGGGTAGTTCATCTTCCAGTTCCACTGGTACGCCACCGCCTCCACCTCAACGCCGTCCTCGCCCGCCTGCGGCTGAGAGTAGGTCACGTCCTCGTTCGCGAGCACACCGTAGGAGGCGACCCCGACGAACAGGAGGATGATCGCCGTCGCAATCGTCCAGGTGACCTCCAGACGACGATTCTCCCGCGTCTCCTTCGGGTCGTCGTTGCCGCGGAACTTCACGACCGCGTAGATGAGGATCGCCTCCACCAACACCGTGATCGGCACGCCGACCCACAACAACCGCGTGTTGAGGTCGCCGATGAGCTGCTGTGTCGTGGAGCTCTGGGCCGCCGCCGGCGCCACGAACAGCACCGCCGCGAACACCCCGACCGCCAACAGGCGGGCGAGGCGCCCGAGTCGTGTCTCGGTCATTACGCCGCGCTTGACGAAGGGGGCATAAATACCTGCTGTTGTCCCCCTCGGGTCGTCCCCTCGGGCGGTTACACTGCTACTCGTTCCCACGGTCGCCCCCCGAACGCGGGGTTGATATGTGGGCAGTCGGTAGCTCCACCGATCACACATGGACCGTCTCCCGGCTCTGTTGGCGTCCGCGGCGATGGGCGTCTACGTGCTGATCGTCGTCGGAGCGACGACCGCCGTCACCGGGGCGGCCGACGCCTGTGTCGGCTGGCCGTTGTGTGACGGCGGACTGGTGACGAGCGGGCCGGCACTGATCGTGCTGGGCCACCGGGCCGCGGCCGTCGTCGTTGGGCTCCTGGTGTTGGCCACCGCCGCCGTCGCGGTCCGCTCGCGTCCTGGCCGGCGGGTCGCCAGCGCGCTCGCGTTCGCGACGCTGTTGTTCCCGGCACAGGCCGGGCTGGGTGCGGTCGTCGCCACCACCGGCGCCGACACCCAGCTCGCGTCCGTCGCCGGTGTCACGGTCGGGGTCGGCAACCTCCACCTCCTCGTCGGGCTGGCCATCTTCGGTGGGTTGCTCACCGCGCTGGGGTGGGAGTTGGAACACCGGACGGGTGACCCAGACGACGCGCCGACGGACCCGCCGACCGGGCCAGACACCGTCGAGACCGACCCGGTCGAGACGACGGCGCGGGCGGTACCCGACTGGACGGCCGCCCCATTGGGGCGCGCCCGGCTGACCGTCGCCGCCTACTACCGGCTGATGAAACCGCGGCTGATGTGGCTGTTGTGTCTGGTCGCCGCCGCCGCGATGGCGCTCGCGGCCGGCCCGTCGTTGTCCGTCCGGACGGTACTGCTCACGTTGGTCGGCGGGGCGCTCTCCATCGGCGCCTCCGGCACGTTCAACCACGTGTTGGAACGCGACGTGGACCGCCGGATGCAACGCACCAGTGACCGCCCGTTGGCCGTCGATCTGGTTTCTGTCCCCAAGGCGGTCGCCTTCGGCCTCCTGTTGTCGGCGGTCTCGCTGTCGTTGTTCGCGGCGGTCAACCTGTTGGCGGCCGCGCTCGGGCTGGTGGCGATCCTGTTCTACTCCGTCGTCTACACGCTCGTGTTGAAACCCAACACCGTCCAGAACACCGTGATCGGCGGCGCGGCGGGGGCGCTCCCGGCGTTGATCGGCTGGGCCGCCGTCACCGGGGAGATCGGGCTCGGCGGCGTGGGTGTCGCCGCCGTGATCTTCCTGTGGACGCCGGCGCACTTCTACAACCTCGCGCTCGCCTACGAGGACGACTACGAGCGCGCCGGCTTCCCGATGCTGCCGGTCGTTCGCGGGCAGACGACCACCCGGCGCCACATCCTCTGGTATCTGGGGGCGACGCTGGCGGCCGCGGCCGTCCTCGTCGGGCTGACGCCGTTGGACACGTTGTACGCGGCCACCGGCGCCGTCCTCGGCGCGGTGTTCCTGTGGGCGGTCGTCCGGCTCCACTACGAGCGCGACGAGTCGGCCGCCTTCCGCGCGTTCCACGCTTCCAACGCCTACCTCGGGACGCTCTTGCTGGCGGCCGTCGTTGACTCGCTGGTGGTGTGAGGATGGCGGGCGACGTGTCTGACGGGCCGTCGGCGTTGTTCACGCTCCCCGTGGTCGGCGCGGTGAGTCGCCGCGGACTGTTGGTGTGGACGCTCGTCGCCAACCTCCAGGTGGCGGCGGTCGTCGGCTACTTCGCGTTCACGGACGCAACGCTGTCCTCGCCGGCGTTCACCCTGTACGGGCTGGTGTGGGTCAACACCGCGCTGGTCGTGTTCGCCCGGTACGATCCGCCAGCGCCCGGCGGCCGCCGTGGGCGCGTCGCCGCCGTCGTCGCCGCCGGCTACGGGTTGTTGCTCGCAGTGTTCGGCGGGGTGGTCGGCCCGTCGACAGCCGTCACACCACTCGGGTGGGGGGTGTCGTTTCTCCCGCCGGGGTGGGGGCCGGCGGTCGTCTACGGCGGGGAGTACGTCGCCGCAGTGTTGATGCCGGCGCGGCTGTTGGGGTACGGCGCGCTCGTCTACCTCCTCTACGGGAGTCTCGCCGAGGCGTCGCGGGCAGGTCTCGCCGGGTTGCTCGGGTTGTTCTCCTGTGTCTCCTGTTCGTTCCCGATCCTCGCGGGAGCGGTCGCGGCCGTCGTCGGCGGCGGCGGGTTCGTCGCCGCGCTGACGACCGGTGTCGGCTACGGCCCGTCGACGGCGGTGTTTCTCGTCTCCGTCGCGTTGCTCTGGTGGCGGCCGGGGTTCGAGACGCTGGCGCGACTGGCGGACGATCCTCGCAAAGCGTAAGCCCCCGCCGGCCGTTGTGTCGTGTATGCCAGCCCGGGCCGAGTACCGCGACCGGGACGCCACCGAGGTTGCCGTGCTCGACGCGCTCGTGGGGCGTGCCGAAGACGGGATGACCGTCCTCGAACTCCGGTCGCACGTCGACGCCGACATCGACCGGATCGAGACGGCGTTGACCGACCTCAAGGCCGACGGTCTGATCGAGGTGGAACGCGACGACGACACCGTCTGTCTGTACCCGCACGACGCCGTCGTGCCGGACCCCGAGGAGACGAACGACAGCGACCCCGATTTCGTGGGGTTCGTCCGACAGCTGATCGCCGGCAACGCGGGCGGTGGGAGCCTGCTTGAACGGCTCCGCCAACTGTTCCGGTGAGTACACCGTCGCAGTAGCCGGACCACTGGGGGCGGTGTCGCCTGGAACGACCGACGTTTTGCCCCTCCACCGTGTACGGGGCGGTATGACAGCCGTCGGCGAGACACACGAGACGTATCAGGCGACGTTCGAACAACGGGACGGTCGCCGCCGTGTCGCACACTACGGCCGCCCGGCCAGCGCCGCCGGCGCCGTCCGCAACGGCGTCGGGGTGTGTGAGATGAGCCACGGGGTCGTCCGCGTCACCGGCGACGACCGGATCGAGTTCGTCGACGACGCCGTCTCCAACCGCGTTCCACGAACCGAAGAGGAGGGTGTGTACGCACTCCTACTGGACCCGCAGGGCCGGATCGAGACGGAGCTGTACGTCTACAACGCCGGCGAACGGCTGTTGTTGTTTGTTCCGCCCGAGCGGACGACCCCACTCGTCGAGGACTGGTCGGGGAAGGTGTTCATCCAGGATGTCGAGATCGAGGACGCCACCGACGATCTGGCCGTCTTCGGCGTCCACGGGCCGAACGCGACCGAGAAGGTCGCCTCCGTTCTCGGCGGCGCCGCGGCACCCGAGCCCCAGCTGTCGTTCGTCCGCGGCTCGATGGAGCAGTGTGGCGTCACCGTGATCGCGACGGACGCCCCGACCGGCGAGGAGGGGTATGAGGTCGTGTGTGACGCCGCCGACGCGCCGCGCGTGTTCGACACGTTGCTCACCCGCGGTGTCAACGCCGCGCCGTTCGGCTACCGCACCTGGGAACTGCTGACCGCCGAGGCAGGCACCCCACTGTTCGAGTTCGAACTCGAAGGGAAGATCCCAAACGTCGCCGGCGTCCGCAACGCACTCGACTTCGAGAAGGGGTGTTACGTCGGCCAGGAGGTCGTCTCGAAGGTGGAGAATCGCGGCCGCCCCAGCGAGCGGCTGGTCGGGCTCCGAACCGAGGCGGTCCCCGAGCCCGGTGCCGCGGTGTTC
>JAHENP010000292.1 GCA_018609965.1 Haloferacaceae archaeon | reverse complement strand
AGTATGTACATGCTGTCGGCAGAACGGGAGTTCCTCCTCGCGGCGCTGTTGGCGGCCAGCGACCAGTTCGGGGTCCGTGCGGATCGGCTCCAACGGCTGACACGTGTCGTCGACACCGAACGCGCGGCGGAACTGGACCACCGCTACGCGTTGTTGGACGAGGTGATCGAAGCGCTCCCGAGCGTCTACGACTTCGTCGTCGTCGACTGTCCGCCAGCGTACGGGTCGATCCTGAAGAACGCGTTGTACGCGGCGCCGAACCTGATCGTCCCCGCGGCCGCAGAGTCCACCTCGAAGTCCGCAGTCGAACGCCTGTTCGACGAGGTAGCGGCGTTCGAACGCGAGACCGACCGGTCTGTCGAGACGGCCGCCGCGTTCGTCAACCGAATCCGGCCGTCGACGAACGAGTCGGCGGCAATGCTCGAACACCTCGAAGCCGTCTTCTCGGAGACGCCCGTCTACCGCGTCAAGGAACGCGTCGCCTTCTCGTACGCGTACGACCGCGGCGAGACGATCTTCCAGTACTACCCGGCACTCGACGTGTGTGACGTGTTCTCAGACGCCGCCCGTGATCTCGCCGACCGCTATCTCGACTCCGACTGACCAACACCGTGCACACGGCGACCCGGCACCGTGCACACGACGACCCGGCACCGTGCACACGACGACCCGGCACCGTGCACACGACGACCCGGCACTACGTGTACGTAACCCAACACCGCGTCCGCGACGGCCTCGACACACGACCGGGCGAGGCCAGCCTCACACACGACGCCGATCGGTCGCACGCTCAGTGACGACCCTGCCGACTGTGGTCAAAAACAGAGTGATTTTTATATCTGGAACCTGTTATTATAGCTATACGAAATGATTGGAGAAAAATCCGAGCGGCTCCGAGCGGGGTGAACCCTGTGAACCACGACCAACTTCAATCACACGTCGAGCAGTTGTTCGAGCAGCCCTCACGAGCCGCGGTCGGGCGGCGGGCAGTCGAGCTCGTCGAGACCGCGGCCGGCCCGTCCGCGGCCGGACTGTACGGCCAGCCCGACGACGGGACCGAGTTGGTGGCGTCGGTTGGAGAGCAGCTCCCATCGTCGTTGGCTGGCGTGCCGGCCGTCGACCGCGCGGTCGACACCGGGGCACCGGTCACCGGCACACCGCCGCCGTCGTTGTCGCGACACGAGTCGTGGTGTTGCGTGTCGACCGGCGGCGAGGGGGTGCTCGTCGCGGCCGACCCGGCACCGGACGCGTTCGACTCTCCGGACGGGCGACGGCTCTCCCGGTTCGCCGTCGGAGTCGGCGCCGCGCTGCGTGCCGCCGGGACAGAGCGGTCTGGAGGCGAGTCAGAAGCCGGCGAACCGGACGAACAACTGGCCGGCGAGTCGGGCGGACAGCCAGTCGGCGAGACAGACGGCGGAACGACCACCGACTCGGTTCCAGCCCAGTCGGCGGGCGCGGTGGGCTCCAACGAGCAGTTGTTCCGGGCGATCAGAGATGTCTACCCGGACTACGCGTTCCTCCACGACCGCGAGGGCCGGTACCTCGACGTGGTGCTCGGTCACCAGAGCACACCACTCAACTGCCGGTCGGAACTACTCGGGCAGACCGTCGACGAGGTGCTTCCACCGGCGCCGGCCGAGACGGTTCTCGACGCGATCCAGACGGTGTTCGACACCGGTGACTCCGAGTCGGTCACCTACACGTTGGACACGCCGGCCGGCGAACGAATCTTTGCGGCCGTCGTCACCCCCGTCACCGTCGGTGGCGCCGACCGCACGGTGTTGGTCGCCAGAAACGTGACCGAGCGGGCACAACGACGGCGTGACCTCTCGAAGACGGAGACGTGGACGGAGTTCGCGTTAGAGCAGACGAACTCGCTCGTCTGGACCGTTGATGTCGAGACCGGGACGGTCGACTCGTTCCACGGCGGGGTGGAGCCGATGACCGCGATCGACCCCGAGGAGGAACAGACGATGTCCGCGTACGTCGACAACGTCGTCCACCCCGACGACCGAGAGGCCGTCCGTCGGGCCCTCGACGAGGTGTTGTCGGGAGAACGTGAGGAACTCCACGTCGAGTACCGGACGACCGTCGACACCGAGCGGTGGGTCGTCGCCGACGCTGTCGTCCGTGAGACCACCGACCGCGACGACGCCGCGTTCACCGACAGTGACACGCGAGCCACGAGTAGTGACGGCGACAGCCGCCAGTTGGTCGGCATTGCTCGGGAGATCACTGACCGGAAACGCTGGGAGCGGCGGCTGACCGCGCTCCACGAGGCCGTCGCGGACATCGCCGACGCCTCGTCGGTGACGGAGATCTGCCGGGAGACGGTCGCGGCCGGCGAGACGGCGTTGGACCTCTCGGCGTGTCTGGTGGCCATCGAGGAGGACGGCGTGTTCCTCCCGGCGGCGACCGGGTCGGCCGTCGCGACGAACGACTACGAACTCCAGTCGACCGACCAGGGGATCGCCGGCTGGACGTTCCACGCTGGCGAGTCGATGACGATCACCGATCAACGGACACACGATCTCGCACAGACGGACGGGGACAGCGACTACCGGTCGTTGCTGAGCGTCCCAGTCGGCGATCACGGTGTGCTCCAGGTCGGCGCGGAGTCGGCGGGCGCGTTCGACGACCGCGACCGACAGCTGGCGGAGCTGTTGGCGAACCACGCCGCGGTCGCGCTGGACCTGTTGTCGTCGCGACAGCAGTTGGAGGCCCGCAACGACCGGTTGGAGGAGTTCACCTCGCTCGTCTCACACGATCTCCGGAACCCGTTGGAGGTGGCGATGGGCCACCTGGATCTCGCAACGGCACAGCCGGGAGAGGCAGAGTCACACCTCCAGACGGTCGCGGAGGCGCACGACCGGATCGACGACCTGATCGACGACGTGCTCGCGCTCGCCCGGACGGACACCGTCGAACTGGCCACGGAGCCGGTGGCGGTCGGCGAACTCGCGAGACAGTGTTGGGGGTTAGTTGAGACCAGCGAGGCGACACTGACGGTGACTACCGACGGCGAGATTGTTGCCGATCCGAGACAGCTCCGCCGGTTGTTCGAGAACCTGTTCCGCAACGCCGTCGAACACGGCGGGGGGGCCGTCACCGTCGGCGAACTGTCGAACGGGTTCTACGTCGCAGACGACGGCCCGGGTGTCCCGCCGGCCGACCGCGACGAGATCTTCGAGCCGGGCTACTCCTCGCAGTCGTCGGGCACCGGCTTCGGACTGAGTATCGTCCGCGGCGTGGCGTCGAAACACGACTGGGACATCGGGGTGACCGACGCCGCCAACGGCGGCGCACGCTTCGAGATCCGTCGGGTGGACACTGCCTGACCACCCCGTGAAGCAATCAACCAAACGGAATTTAGCGATTAAATACACGACAACAATCTGAACCCGTCACGACCGAACCGCCTGTCGGCGACGCCGAGAGTACTCGGCTCGACGTCCAGTGGAGCGAACGCAGGATGTACACCGTCGACTACGTCGACGCGGCGGGTGTCAACTAGCGGTTCGACCGCCACCCGAACACCCACTCTCCGCTGGCACAGTTCCACCCGCCGCCGGACGCTGCCACGGCGGCGGCCGAACCGTCGTGTGTGACGGTGACCGAGGTGTCGCTCGTGGCGCGTGCGGTACACGCGATGTGGCGGACGGCGTACGAGGCTGGCGACCTGGCGCCGTTGAACTGTGGGTCCGATCCTCCGTCGGTGGTTCGTGTTGTCCGGCGTGATCTGTGTCGGTCGAGAGAGCACGGGCCGTGGACACTGACTGAAACCTCGCACTCTGTCGAAAGAAGATGACCGTAAGATATGTGTCAGTAACCTGTACGAACATACACTGTGTCAGGACGTGTGGAAGTTGTGTCGGGAGTACTGTTTCGGGAACCAGATGGACGTGAAAAGGGTGGGATCTTTGCAGTACTAGCACTACTGCAAGTGATCGTGTGGACGTATCTCGCGGTCGTGCTTACCGACCCGAACGAATGGCCGGCTCCACAACTTCTCATTATGGCTGTCGCGTGGGTACTCATTGCGATTGCGGAGTCGCTGTCGTCGTCTCGGCAACGGTTGGTCGGCGCTCTCCGAGTCGTGGCCGTCGGTATCCCAGTAGCCATGCTTGTCCACCTCGCAGTGGCTCCGGGGTTCTACCTGTAGGTAGCGGTCGGTACCGACAAGCGGGTTCCAGTCTAACGCCGGGCTGAACCCTCGTTGTGGCCGCTCACCGGCCGGCCGTCGGCCTGGTTCAACCTCGGTCAACTGATCGACGGCCGTCCACTCGGCACACCCCGTTCACTGATTTCGTCTGCGGTTCCCGTGCCACGACGTGACACTCTTGTGGGCCCGTCGGTCGGGAGTGCTTCGATGGACACAGACACACCTCTCTTTTCCAAGGCGAGAATTCCACCGTTTAATCCGGAGGTAAAGCCGACAACTCCTGCACCTTCCACTGTCGGTTGCAGACCGAATACTCCATAACAGCAAACATTTATTAGGAGCGGATGTGTGAGAACCGGTGCGATCAAATGGGTAGCAGTCTCAAAGGAGAGTCGCATACGGTCTACGCGCTCCAGTCTCACTTTGTGACCGTCACAAGATACCGCGCGGACATCCTCACTGATGGGATAGCCGAACGTGTCGAAGAAACTGCCACCGACATCTCCGAGGACTTCGGCGTGAGCATACAGAAGGTTAATCGGGGTTCCGACCACGTTCACACCCTGTTCACGGCGAAGCCCACCACGAACCTCGCCAAGTTTATCAACTCGCTCAAAGGTGTCTCGTCTCGCAAGGTCCAAGACGAGTACCCTGAGACTCGGCAGGCACTCAGCGCGCTCTGGCAACCGGGATACTCCCCTACCACCGCCGAGCAAGTGAGAATCGACGTGCTGATGGAGTACGTGGAGGAACAGTAGCGATGTCCACGACCGTCACGAAGACGTTGGAGGCGACGTTCGCGCCACCGACCGCGCACAAGCAGTCAAAACTCAACGACCTGCTTGAAACCTACCGTGACGGTCTGCAGGAGGCGTTTGACTCTAGAGCGAGCACTATGTCGGCGGTGAGCGACATCGTGACGCCCTACGACCTGCCGTATCAGGCCAAAGCCGCGCTCTGCAACTACGTTCCGAAACTGCGTAAAACGTACGACGCCAAGGAGTTGGACGACGCTCACCCGATACGGCTCACCAACCAAGCCGCCAAGTTCGACCACTCCGACGAACGCGACTACGAGTTCACGTGGTGGGTTCCCCGTCCCGGTCGAGGAACGAACTTCTGGATACCGCTCCGTATCAACCCCGAACAGGAAGACCTCTGCCACGACCTCGTATCGGAGGACGCGAAGGCGGGCCAAATACGGCTTCAACAGCACCGGAAAAACTGGGTACTGCACGTCACCGTCGAGTACCCAGTCGAAGAACCAGCGACTGACGGTGACGCCACGCACATCGGCTTGGACATCGGAGAAACCGCCCTGATAACGGGCTGTGCCCTCAAGGACGGTTCTCCGACTGACCCGTTCGTGTGTAGCGGAAGTAGAGCGAAGCATCTCCGCAAAGAGCTGTACACGACCCTGAAACGACTCCAAGAGCGTGACGCATCCGAGTGGCGGATTGAAGAGTGCTCCTCGCACTACCAGAACGCGCTCACCGACATCGTTGAAAAAGCGTCTCGGCAAGCCGTCGAGTACGCCAAGCAGTACGAGACTCCGGTGTTGGTGATGGAGGACTTGACGTACATCCGCGAACGTCTCGACTACGGGACGTATATGAACCGTCGGCTTCACTCGTGGGCGTTCGCCCGAATTCAAGGGCGCATCGAGGACAAGGCGACGGAAGCAGGTATTTCGGTTGAATACGTGAATCCGGCGTACACCTCGCAGACGTGCCACTCGTGTTACCGTATCGGTCGGCGGGAGTCGCAGGCCGAATTTCAGTGTCCAAACGACGACTGCCACGTTTCGACGTTTCAGGCCGACATCAACGCTTCCGCGAATATCGCACGACGTGGTGACCCGTGGGGAGAGAGCGCCCCGCTTGACAAGGCGGAACGCGATGACTCGCCTCGGGATGGGAGCGGCAGTGACACCGCCACGACTCACCGTGAGACGAGCGAGACACCCTCGCAGATGACGCTCACGGCGTTCCAAGAGTCGGAACCCTCT